>JBATTX010000189.1:0-9320 GCA_049670825.1 Arcobacteraceae bacterium
AAAATGAGATAGTAGAATATATAGCGATTCGAGATAACATAAATGTTTTAACTGATGATAAGTCACATCTTTTTAAACAGATTGAAAGAAATGACTTCTCTATTCTTATACAACTACAAATCGATGAGTTTGATATGCTTGATAAGTTTTACAACAACATTACAGTTGATCAAGTAGAAAAAAACTTTTCATATAATCTGCTCTCATATCTACCAAAAGAGTATAGCTTTGAAAATGTTTACTCTTTAGGTGAAGGTAAATTTGCCCTACTGACTGATTTTGCTACTTTTGAGAATACAAAACTAGATATAAATGTGTATCTCAATCAGTTTGTAAACAATGTAAAAGAATCAAGTTTAAAATTTGATGATATGGAATTTGATTTAAATATCACAGTAAGTTACGCTATTGGAAAATATATGCTATATGAAGATTCAAGAGCTGGTCTTATAAAAGCACTTGATAAAAAACTGAAAGTCTGTTTTGCAAATGACTCCTCAATTATTGTTTCAAAAGAGGCAAAACAAAACCTTGAGATGATAAGAACAGTAAAAATTGCTTTGGAAAACTACAATATTATTTCATATTTTCAACCAATAATCAATAACAAAACACAAGAGATTGAAAAATACGAATCACTTGTAAGACTTATAGATGAAGACAATAATGTAATATCGCCTATTGAGTTTTTAAATATCTCTAAAAAAGGGAACTATTATAATAAAATCACAGAAAGAGTACTCGAAAACTCTTTTAAAATATTGCATTCAGTAAACACCAAAGTATCTATCAATCTTTCAGCATCAGATATAGAAAAAGAGCAAACTAGGACAAAAATATTTAGCCTTTTAGATGAGTATATCGAGGATAATGATAGAATTATTTTTGAACTCCTTGAAGATGAAAATATTCAAGATATGAAAACAATCGTAAAATTTATACGTACCATTAAACATAGAGGGGTAAAAATTGCAATTGATGATTTTGGCTCAGGGTATTCAAACTTTGAGAGGGTTTTTGCTTTTGAACCAGATATATTAAAAATAGATGGTTCATTAGTAAAAAATATTGTAACAGATACTTTTAGTAGAAATCTTGTAGAAACAATTGTTATATTTGCAAAAAAACAAAATATTGAAACAATTGCAGAATATGTTGAAAATGAATCAATATTTAACATCCTCAATGAGTTAGGAGTTAATTATTCACAAGGGTATTATTTTGGTAAACCAGCAGTTTTTGAAACAAATATTATCTAAAATTTTTTACTGGTAATTGTGACGCTCTAAAAACTTTTTAGCTTGCATATATCCATTATCTACAGCTTTTTCCATCCAATAAATACCTTTTTTCTTATCAGCCTTAACGCCGTGTCCATAATAGTAAAAATACCCTATATAATACATAGAAAGATTATCTTTCTCTTTGGCTGCCAATAGATAATATTTCATTGCTTTTTCATAGCTTTGATCTACTATCGTTCCTGCTCGATAAAACTCAGCTAATTTTCTTTGAGCAAAAGTATTTCCTGCATTTGCAGATTTTTCAATTAATTCAAAAGATTTATCATAATTTTTTGGAGTACCTTCACCACTATAATATATCATTGCAAGATTAAATTGCGCAACAGGATCATTTTGAGCAGAAGCTTTTTCATACCAATAAATTGCTTTTTTATAATCTAATTCTACATTATTTCCAAAATAATAAAACTTTGCTAAATTGTTTTGTGCAGCAATTGAACCTTGATTTGCTGCTTTTTTATACCAATAAATTGCATCCTGCATATATATATCATTTTGCTTTGCTTCAAAATAAAGCCCAAGATTTAGTTGGGCAACAACATAATCTCTACTTGCAGCCATTTTATAGTATTTTAAAGCTTGTGTAATATTTTTTTCTATCCCTATTCCATGTTCATACATATATCCCAAATTATTTTGAGCTTGCACACTTCCTGCAGCGGCTGCTTCTTTATACCAATAAAAAGCCTGTCCTAAATCTTTTTCAATAGCAATCCCCTCATAATACATTAAACCTATATTAAATTGAGCATTTATATCACCATTAAGAGCTTTTTGAAATGTTTGTTCAAAAAGCTTTTTTTGATTTGTTTCTTGAGCAAACATATTATTAAAGTTTAATAAAATATAAAAAGTGAGTAAAACTGATTTCATCTGCTATTCATCATTTTTTTTAGGTTTTGGAGTAGATAGTATTGGTTTAATATTTTTAAACTCTTTTGTCTGATTTAAATCTTTTTCTTGAAGCTTTTCAATTTTATAACTTTTAACTGTTGAATTCTGATCTTTATTATTATTTTCAATATATATCTTTTGTTCTTGGATTATTGTATTCATACTATCTTTATTATTTTTAGGAGTATAAGACGTAGAAATGGTAATTTTTTCTTTAGATTCAACTGCAATAGAATTTGTACTATTTAAATCAATCAAATTATCTTCATTAGCATCATTATCCTCCAAGTCTACCATATCACATAAAAAATCATCTATTGAATAAAAATGACAACTTCTCCACTCTTTTTTTAAACCTAAAAGATAATCAACCCTATCCCATAAAAGGTTATAAATACCGCTATTTTTTTCAACATAATAAATCTCATCTTTATCAATTCCATAGGTTCTAGACAAAGACAAAGTAGCTTTTAGACCCTTAGTAGTAGTATTTTCATCAACTTTAAAATCAAAGTGATCATTTCTAATATCCATTGTATAAATTTTATAACTTGCTTTTGATTTGGTAACATTAAGTTCGTTTCTATATGCATCGATAACAAAAGCATTTTTATCAGAAAGATTAAAAACTCTTTTTACAGCATGCAGAAGTTGATCTTTTGTAATGTTATTCTCATAATATTTTGTACTACTTGAATACTCATTTTTTGATGAGCACCCTGATATAAACAAAATTGATAACACACTCATAACAAAAATTATTTTATAGTTTTTTTTATCTACTTGTTGCATATAATCCCAACCTACTTAGTGTTTTATAGTCTTCATCAGATTTAACAAAATCACCTAATATATAAATATTATTCATCTCGCCATGTAGAATGACATTTTTTACTGCATGCTTTGTCACTCTATTATTATTTACATCTGTACAATAATCTTTATGTAGACGAATATAATCTATCTCTAATTCACTTAATTCGTCTAACGAAAAATCATCAAGAGTAAATCTTTTTAAAAGTATTTTTGATTCAAATTTATGTATTACTTCTACCAAACTTTTAAATCTTTCCAAATTCTCTTTTGCATTTAAAGAGGTAACGCTAAATACTAATTTTTCTTTTGCAATTTCATTATAAAGCAAAATACCTTCAAGCCAAGAAAGGAACTTTCTATCTGTTAAAGACTTCATAGAGAGGTTTATTGCAATTTTGTGTTCTATTTTTTCATACTCTAAATAGTTTAAAACTTTTTCAATTAAGATTTTATCAAACATTGAAGATAATTGTAGTTTCTCTGCAACTGAAATAAAAATACCAATTGGAAACATCTCGTATGTTGTTGTATCTAAAATAATAGGTGAAGCATCTTGCATAATCAGTTTATTATCGCTATCCATTTCGAAAGTATCGTAAATAAATTTAATAGTAAAATCTTCTGTTTCTATAATTTCTTTTACCAGAATCTCCATTTGTTTAGTTTTTTCCATAATTGCAGCATTATCTGAAATTGCAAATAACTCATGTTTATTTTTAACACACTCTAAATAACTTTCATGAGCACTATGCAAAATCGTATCTAAGGTACCGTAATTATCAAATGGAGTAGCTCCAAAATAAACGATATCTCCATCAATAAGGTATTGTCCTTTTATATAGTCTTGAACAGAATGAGACACTTCTTTAAGTATCTTTTGTAACTCATTTAAATTATCAATATTAATAATTACTGCAAACTCAGCTCCATAAAAACGATAAACTGAACTTTTAATTTTTGAATATTTTTTTAATAATTTTACAATAGAATGTCCAAAATCTTTGATAAGATTATTTGCGGCATTACTTCCATTTTTATTTGCAAAGTCACCAAGATTATTAATTTTTCCTAAAATAATATAACCGCTTTTATTGGTTATAAACATAGCTTTTATCTCTTTTTCAAATACCTTTTTGTTTGGTAACCCCGTAATCTCGTCGACTAAGTCTTTACGATTCAGAAGTTCTCTATTGATATTTAACTCATTTGTTAAACTTGCAACTTTTTTCGACATCAACTGTAGTTTTGAGAATATAGTATCGATGTGCATTAACTTAGTATTTATCTTTTCTAATCGTACATATTTATTATTTAATATATCTGCAATATAGTCTCCTATTTTTTCAATAGGTTTCTCAATATCTTTTTTTACAATTTGAGTATAAAAAAGGTACAAAATAATTATAGTAATAACAAATAAACTAAATGAATAAACAAATATTTTTTTAATAAATAAAACAGTTTGCTCTATTAAAGAAGATTTATTTAGAGTATATTTTACTTCTACAAATGGTGTTTTTTCATACTCTATTAAAAATGATTTATTAGCATCTATATTTTCAAAAGTGATAAATTTATTTAACCATGATTGTTCTTCTATTTTCGTTTTGTTTTCGTTTTTTATTTGTTTATAAAAATTCAAATTTGATGTTGAATTATAAACATCACCATCATCATAAGCTTGAAATTTGATCGCAACTGTTTCTTGTGTGTTAAACAAAATATTTGGTATAAATTCATAAGTATTTTCATCTAAAATATTAATCTTTCCATATTTATAATCAGTGGTAACATCACTTAATCTGTAATGTACATTATTAATTTTATTAGAATTTATCAAAATAGCTTTTTTTGAAAATATAAATCTTTTATAAGTAAGTTCTATATCTTGTAAAATATCTATACTTAAAAATGTTTTAATAGAGGAGTTAATTTGTGTAAAATCATTATTAAGTGTTGTATTTTTCAATAGCTCATTTAGATAGATAAAACTACTATGATTTTGTTTTTGAAATTTTTCAACAGCATCACTTTTAATATCTTCATAGTAGATAAAAAAAGTAAGTGTAAATGTCAATATAAAAGCAAGTATCAAATATAAAAATGATTTTACTATAGACATATTATTTTTCTTCCAATTGAATTATTTTTTTAGCTTTATTATATTTGTAATAAAGATTTTGTTTTATACTAATTCTCTCAACTCTTGGCTTATTTCTTTTTAAACGAGAAGGAAGTTTACTAATTGCTTCTAAAGCTTGTTGCTCTGATTCAAAAACTCCACTCATTGCTTTATAGTAAGTTTTATCTGCACCAAATTTAAATACAAATAATTCTATTTTTTCACCATATCTGTTTTCAAATTTTGTTGCATCTTTACTATTAAATAATGTAGCAAGATTAATCGTATAGTACTCTTTTGGTGCATTTAAAAAACTATTCTGAAAACTTACATTTTGATCATCTACTTTAGTGTCTAAAGCTTTTGTCTCAACTTCAATAGTATTTTCATCCTCTACTTTATTTTCATTAGCTAAATTGTACTTATGATATAAATCTTGTTTGATTTGAATTAACTCTATAACTGGCTCATATTTTGCCTTTAGATTATCAAGTTTGTTCAGTGCAATATTTGCTTCATCATAAGTTGCAAACACTCCATAAACAACTTTTATCCACTCTTTTTCTTCACCATACGCAAAAACAAAACTCTCTTTTTCAATATTTTCCCTAGTAATTAACTCTTCAGCTTTTTTCATAGATGAAAGAGAAGTAATATTAAGAGTATAATATTCTTTTGGAGCATTTAAAAATATTTTTTGAAATTCTTTATTTGTATGAAATTCCTTTTTCTTTTTAACTTTTGTTTGAAGTTTTTTATTTTTAAAGTTGTTATATTGTTCTTTTATATTTGATACATTTACTACTTTTGAATTTACATTTGTTACATTTAAATCTAGCATCGCTTGAGTTGCTAAATCTTGAGTATCAAAAATATTATATGCAATATTAGATTTAACTTTATTATTTACTAAAGTATCAAATACAAATGTATTTTTTGAAATTTGATTTTGTTTTGCAAAATCTAAAGCTTGGTATACTTTATCAAAATAACTAATTAAAACTGTCCATTTATCATTAGACGCCTCTAAAAATTGATTTTTGAAATTTAATAAATCATCTAAACTATCTTTTTTTATCGTAGCAACATTTTCTACACTAGTATTAGTATCAATACTTTTAGTAGTGTTAGTGTCAGTTGGTAGTGTAGTATTAAGATCCACAAGAGTTTGATTTATATCAACTATATTTGTAGTATTCGTATCATTATTAGCTATTGTTGTATTTACATCTGTAATTTGATCTTTAATAACATTCTGTTTTAAAGATTTTTCTTTTGCATGTTTTTGTAATTCTGATTTTAATAAATTTTTGTAATTACTTCTTGTAAAGTCAATATAATTATCTGAATCTATATCAAGTCTAAAGAAACTCAAAAGCTCACCTGTACTATCAAGAAGTTTAAAATAATCAGTAACAGTTGTTTTTTTATTATCAATAAGCTCTATTTGTGCGGTGTTAAGTTGTCTTTGTCCTTGTAGTAACTCTTGTAAATCTTGTTCACCTAATTTAAAACCATCCCAATAAGCATTTACCATATCTTTTGAAGCAGATACTTCCTCTTTTTTACTTTTAGTTGAATTTGTTATCGATACTATTGATCTATGAAGTTTAGACAAAGACCATTTCAGTTTTCTAATCTCCTCTTTTTGTCTAAAAATAAGTTCACGTATTTTTGAGTTTATTGTCAAAATCTTATTTTTATCTTTTCCTTTATTATAAAAATTGTATGAAAAGAGTACTTGTGCTTTGTAATTTTCCTCATCACCGGTATAATCTTCTTGATTAACAATATCTTCAGCTGAGAGTTCTAAATCAACTTTTGGCTTAAAAGACGAAGTCGCTTTGATAAGATTCAATTTTTCTGCAGCAATATTAAGATCAAAATTTTTAATAGTTATATTATTTAAAATAGCTTTTTGTACAATTTTTTCAAAATCATCAACAGTTGTATCAAAATTTTCTTCATAAGGAAATGTTTTGATAAATTTATCACCAACTATATACTCATAAAATTCTAAAGACTCGTTAAATTTTGATTGTACTCGAATAAGTTTTGATTCAGCATTTGAAACATTAGCTTTAATATTACTCAAATTCCCAATAGAAGTTGCACCTGATTCATATTTTATGTTTACAATTTCTAGTATTTCATTCAATCTTTCCATATTTTCAATATTTACATTAAAAGATTGAAAATTAAAAAGCACATCAAAATATGCTTTAACAGCATTTTGTATCTCTTTTGCAATAACTAACCTATAGTTATTTTTTGCCACTTCATATTTTTTTTCTAGATTTTTAATATTTGCAGAAGTCTCTCCACCTTTATACAAATTTTGACTCAATGTAAGTTTATAACTTTCATCATCATAATACTTATATTTATCGGTATCAGTTCCAGGTCTTGTATCAGTTTTTGCATATTTGTATGTTCCATTTATAGAAGGTAAATAATCTGCTTTAGCATCATCAATATCAATTTTAGCTTGACGCACTTTTTCTCTTGCAGCTTTTGCATTATTACTTTGAGATACTGTTTCTAAAACTACATCGATTAAAGAAACTTTTATATATTCATCAGTATTTACAATATCTGAACTTTTAGTAGTAACCTTACTTTTAATAGCCATCTCATTTTTAAATGGATTTTTTGTTGCCGTTTGTGCATTTAAAAAAACAACTAATGTCACTACTAAAAATATCTTTTTCATATCTATTTATTTGCCTTAATATATATTAGTACATACCCTGACTCATTCTCAGGTAAAGTATCTTTTGAATTATTATCAATAAGTCTAATACGCACATCACTTTTTTTGTATCGTAATTTTCTGATTAAATTTCTTACATTTAAAGTTCTTGCAAGAGAAATTTGTTTTGCTATGGTTGCACTAATTTGATTCGTCGGTTCAACAGAAGATATAACAACCTTATTATCTGGAAACTTTTTTTTCATTTTTGCAATAAACTCTTTAATTTTTACAATAATCATATCATCAACAATGATCTCTTTATCTGCAAAATTAACAATCATTGAATTTTCTTGTTCAATGGTGTTCTGAAGTGTAGTCTTTTTATCTAACTCTTGTACTAAATCTTGCCCAACCCTCTCTAATTGTTTTTCCTCTTGAACTTCACTGATAACACTTGATTTAACAATTTTTTGTTTTTCAATATTTTTTTCTTCTACAAGTTTTTCAATTTTATTTATTACAGGTATAGTTTCTTGAATCAACTGATCCGTTGTAACCGTACCAGTATAAGATACTTTAAATTTAAATTGTGCATAATATCCTAAGTTTACTATTAAAATAAGCATAAATAATAATAATACCAAAATTGTTGATGAAAAAATATCAACAAATGGTGGCCAAGGGTTAAATTCCTCTGAGCACTTTTTAGCCATTACTTTTTATTTGCTCCGTCAGTTTGATTTGATTCATTTTTTAAATTTAAATGTTGCACTAACAAAGACAACATCTCATTATTTTCTTGTTGTACTTCAAGAAGTTTTTTTACTGTTTTATTTTCATTCATAATAGCACCAGAGACCTCTTGTAAAGATTCTTCCATGATGTTAGCATTAGAGAATTGATTAATATTAAGCTCTTTTAATCCAGTAGAGATATCTTCTAAAACAGTCATTTGTCTTTGTGTTGTCTCATTACCATTATCAATACTCTCACTTAACATTCCAAACATAGCTTCATTTGATTTATTATACTTTTCCATTTGAGCTGATAGTGCACTAATATTATCAACAAAAAGATCCATCATACCACCACTATTTCCCATTCCTTGAGTAGTTGTTGTTACGGTACCCTCGTTAGAGATTGTTTGTCCTTCTACAATTTGACCTTTCATCCAATCATATACATCTTCTAAAAAAATAGCTTCGTTACGATTTAAAATATATCCCATAATACTTAAAATAATAGCAGATGCAACACCAAATAGTGAAGATGCAAATCCAATTGCCATACCACCCAAAGGTTGTGCAAATCCTGCAATTACTTCTGCAAGATTAATATCACCAGAAAGTCCTAAAATAATCGCACCCATCTCATCAATAGCTTTTAAAAGTCCTGTAAATGTTCCAAAAAGACCTATCATTAAAACAGTACCAGTAAAAAATGTTATGTATGTTTTTGTATTCGAAAATTTCTCTTCTAACCATTGAGC
>JBATTX010000190.1:0-2209 GCA_049670825.1 Arcobacteraceae bacterium
AAGAGATACTCTTCTTGTGCCTATTTATCCCACAGCAACCAATTTTAAAATATTATTAGGAAAAATATGAAGAAAAAAATAAAAATTAATGAAGAATCTACTGTTCCACTTTGGGGAGCAGTTTTGGCAATGTCATTATGTGCAATGGTTTTAGTTGCATCAGAATTTATGCCAGTAAGTTTACTAACACCAATAGCCACTGACTTAGCAATAACAGAAGGTCATGCGGGACAATCGATATCAATATCGGGTCTATTTGCATTAGTTACGAGCCTTTTTATTACATCAATTATTGGACATACTGATAGACGAAGTGTATTGCTTTTTTTTACAGCATTAATGGGTGTATCCGGAATAATAGTTGCATTTGCCCCTGATTCAAATACACTCATGATTGGACGTGCTATTTTAGGTATTTGTATTGGTGGTTTTTGGTCTATGTCAGCTGCAACAATTATGCGTCTAGTTCCTAAAGAAATTATACCAAAGGCATTAGCTATTTTAAATGGAGGAAATGCCTTAGCAACAACAATTGCAGCACCCTTAGGAAGTTATCTTGGTGGGATTATTGGTTGGAGAGGTGCTTTTTTTTGTATTGTTCCAATTGCCATTATTGCTTTTGTCTGGCAATATAAAAGTATGCCACAATTGCCTGCTAGGCATTCATATGGGCATAGACCAAAACTTAGTAGTGTATTTAAACTATTAAAACAAAGAAAAGTGGCTTTAGGAATGCTTTCAACTATGTTCTTTTTTATGGGACAATTTGCACTATTTACTTATCTTAGACCATTTTTAGAAATAGATACAGGTGTAGATGTGGAAACACTATCACTAATTTTATTGGCTATGGGAGTCTCTGGTCTTTTAGGAACATTTGTTATTGGAAATATTTTAAAAACAAGACTTTATAGTTTACTCATTGTCATCCCTTTTTTAATGATGTTGATTGTTATTTCTCTTCTTTATTTTGGAGATTCTTTATTTGCTGTATTTGTTCTCATGAGTTTGTGGGGATTTTTAGGTACATCAGCACCCGTTGCATGGTGGACATGGCTTAGTAAAAATTTACCTAATGATGCTGAAGCTGGAGGAGGATTGATGGTTGCAATTATACAATTAGCTATCACTTTAGGGGCTTCTGTAGGAGGTTTGCTTTTTGATATTTATAGCTATGAAATTACTTTTGTGTTCAGTGCAGTTATTTTAGCAATTGCTACGCTTATGGCTGCTATCACAGGGTATACTAAATTAGAGAAATAGGCAATTATTTTAGAAGATTGTTATATTGTAAATCTAAAAATTTATGTATAATTAAAATGAACGAAGTTTTCACGATAGAGGAGAAACTATGCAAAAAATTAAGATTAATAATAAAGATTACGAATTAAAGAACGTTCCAAACGATACACCTATACTTTGGGTATTAAGAGATTATTTGAATATGACAGGTACAAAATTTGGATGTGGAGTAGGACAATGTGGAGCATGTACTGTTCTTTTAGATAATGAAGCTATAAGAAGTTGTTCAACACCTCTCAGTCAAGCAATAGGTAAAAAAATTACTACAATAGAAAATAAAGACGATAAAGAGATAAACTCTTTGAGAGTTCAATGGAAAGAGCATGATGTAGCACAATGTGGATATTGCCAGCCAGGACAAATCATAAATGCAACTGCTTTATTAAAATCAAATAAAAATCCTTCAACAGAACAAATCAAAAGTGCTATGCAGGGTAATATTTGTAGATGTGGCACATACAACAAAATTTTAACAGCAGTTAAAAGTACAGTGGTGAAAGGATAAAAGATGACTTTAAATAGACGAGAATTTATAAAAAATAGTACACTAATTAGTTCAGCTTTTATAATTGGATTCAATCTTCCTATCAAAGGTATGGCTGCACAAATTGAAAAGAAAAAAGAAGTAATTAATCCAAATGCTTTTATTAAAATAGATAAAGACAATAGTGTTACATTTTATTTAGGACAAGTAGAGATGGGGCAAGGTGCTTATACTGGAATTGCTATGTGTATTGCAGATGAATTAGATGCTTCATGGGAAGAGATTATATTTGCTCCAGCTCCTGTAGCTGATGTATTTAATATTCCTGGAATGCCTATGATGCTTACAGGTGGTTCTATGAGTATTAAAACGCAACAACAAAGAGTCAGAGAGGTTGGTGCTACTTTAAGATATATGCTAAAA
>JBATTX010000191.1:0-1859 GCA_049670825.1 Arcobacteraceae bacterium
CTAGACAAAAAAAACACTACACAAGATGAAAATGGAATCATGTTCAAATCACACATTGATGGAAGTAAACATTATTTTTCTCCACAAAGTGTTTTGGATACGCAGTATGAACTTGGTTCTGATATTATGATGATTTTGGATGATTTAGTCGCTTTACCAAACACTCAAGAAAGAATTCAACTCTCAATCGAAAGAACAACTGATTGGGCACAACAAGCTATAAAATACCATATGTCACAAAAAGAAAAAGGTATTGGTGTTGATCAAAATATCTTTGCTATTATTCAAGGTGGAACAGATAAAGCTTTTAGAAAGATGTCAGCAGAGCAACTTTGTGCACTGACCGATTTTGATGGATTTGCAATTGGTGGATTAAGTGTTGGTGAAGCAAACCAAGATATGTATGATACTGTAGAGTGGACGACACAATTTATGCCTGAAGATAAGCCAAGATACCTTATGGGTGTAGGTACTCCTGAAGACTTAATCGAAAATATCGATAGAGGTGTTGATATGTTTGATTGTGTGATGCCAACAAGAAATGCACGAAATGGAACACTATTTACGACCTTTGGAAGAGTAAATATACGAGGGGCAAAATTCAAAGAGGACCCAAAACCAATAGATGAGGCGTGTGAATGTTACACTTGCCAAAACTACTCAAGAGCATACTTAAATCACCTCTATAGAAGTGGTGAGATGACATACTTTAGACTGGCATCTTTGCATAATTTACACTACTACTTGAACCTTATGAGAGAGGCAAGAGTTGCGATATTAAATGATAATTGGGTACAATTCAAAAAAGAGTTTTATAAAAAGAGAGAAAAT
The DNA here is from genome assembly GCA_049670825.1 of Arcobacteraceae bacterium. Lineage (GTDB taxonomy): Bacteria > Campylobacterota > Campylobacteria > Campylobacterales > Arcobacteraceae > JAIOSF01. The sequence goes on from JBATTX010000191.1 coordinate 832, forward strand.
TAATGACAATAGATAACACAACAATTGATAAACTAGCAAAACTATCATCTTTAACAATTCCAGAAGATAGAAAAGAGGCTTTAGGAAAAGAGCTTGAAGATATTGTAACATTTGTTGAGAACTTAAATGAAATAGATGTAAGCCATGTTGATGCAACATTTACTACTATTGAAGGTGGACAACCTTTAAGAGAAGATAATGCATTTAAAGAAGATGGTTTAGCAGACAGAATTATGCAAAATTCTCCAAAAAGTTCTGATAATCACTTTGTAGTACCAACTATTATTGAGTAGTAAGCGTTTATTATGATTACAATTTATGGTATAAAAACTTGCTCAACAGTAAGAAAAGCAATTAAATTTTGTAAAGACAATAACTTAGAACATTCATTTGTAGACTTCCGAGCGAAACCTTTAGAAAATGACAAAGTAAAATATTTTGCTTCAAAAGTTGATATCAATCTGCTTTTTAATAACAGAGGTACAAAATACAAAGATTTAGGATTGAAAGAGTTAAATCTCGATGAAGCTGGAAAACTTGAATGGCTTTGCAAAGAGAATATGCTTCTAAAAAGACCAGTAGTTGAATACACAAAAAACAATGAAGAAAAAGTATTACTCTCTTTTAATCAAGAGCAGTATGCAGAAGAGTTATTAACTAAATAATTCTCTTAAATTCTAATAAAAAAAAAGGGATGATTTCTCATCCCCCAGTCATAACTTTACCATAATTGTTTGTAGCTTTTGAAGCTCCTCCCATATTACCTGTTGCTATCATAATACCTATAACGACAACAAAAGCAATTCCTACCCATTTTACCATGTTACATTACCTCCTTTGCATCGATTCCAAGAACTTTTAAACCTGTTCTTAGAGATAATGCTACCATACTTAAAGCTTTTAAATATTGATTTTGATCATCTAATCCAACAATATTATGTTCATTATAGAATTTATGTGTTAAGGCACTTAAACCATGTAAATAGTCAGTAATCTTTTGCATATCTCTCTTATCGAATGCTTCATTT
>JBATTX010000192.1:0-7118 GCA_049670825.1 Arcobacteraceae bacterium
GCATTGCTGGGTTTTGAAATTCTGCAATAACTTCTCTCATAATATGAATAGACTCTGCGTCTAGTTGTTTTAGATGGGTTAGTCTTTCCTGACTTATTTCCATTGTGTTCTCCTTTTAGACTTTAATTTTTATTTGCTATTTAGCGTGTAATCCACAATCTTTATGTTCTGGGTTTTCCCACCACCATCTTCCACTTCTGATATCTTCTCCATCTTTAACTGGCCGTGTACAGGGTGCACAACCGATACTTGGATAACCTTGTTTATGTAATTTGTTGTATGGTACAAGATTTTTGTTTATATATTCCCAAACATCCTCTTCACTATACTTAATTAAAGGACTTACTTTGATTACATCATTACCTTCATCATATTCAAACATCTGCATCTCTTCTCTTGTAACACTTTGAGAAGCTCTTAGCCCAGTGATCCAAACATCAACATCTTTTAATGCTCTTTGTAATGGTTCTATTTTTCTCACAAAACAACATCTTTTTCTATTGTCAATAGATTCATAAAATCCGTTGATACCTTGTGTTTTATAAAGCTCTTCTACTGAATCGTTATTTGGAAAAAATACATCTACTTTAATTCCATATTTTAAGTTAGTTTCATCCATCACACTATAGGTTTCATAAGGTAGTCTACCTGTATCAAGAGTGAAAATATTTGCTTCTTTAGTAATCGCTAGCATCATACTTGTAAGCACTTGATCTTCTGCTCCAAAGCTTGAAGAGAGTGCAGCTTTTTTTGTTTTGTCATTTAAAAGAAACTCTAGTACCTCTTGTGGTTTTGAGTTTTTAAATTTTGTGTTTAATTCATCTACTGTGTTTTTCATATTTTTCCCTAAATTTGATAATCTGGTTCTTGTGATCTACCAAAACTCAACTTATTCCATGCTCTTTCATGAAAATAGTACAAAATCATTTTTGTAACAACTTCAATTGACCCAATTGATGCTGCCATTGTTAGACTTCCAGTTATTAAATAAGATATAACAATAGTATCAATAGTTCCAAGAACTCTCCACGAGATAGTTTTTACTATTGAACGATAAGCTTTTTCCTTCATCTTATTTCCTTAAAATTTGAATTTTTCCAAATTGTTGGGCGAAGTATAACCAAAAATAAATCTAATGTCAAGTAACTCTATAAGATTAATCAGGTATACTCTAGTAGAGAACTATAGTATACCTTTTGATTTTCTTTCTAACTCTAGTTTAGTTTGCTCTTTTTCTATCAATCCTTTCTCTCTTTGTTTTTGCTTTTTCTCTAGATATTTACTGATGTTTTTAGGGATTATTTTTTCACATTCATCTCTAAAAAACTTTGCTGCCGTTGGCGAGGCACCATTGCTTGAAACTGCAATTTGAAGTGGTTTATTTTGTGTTAATGCCATAAAATAAAAGTTCGAAAATTCAGGAAACCCAACAATGTTGAGTAAAATGTAATGTTTCTTTTTATATTTTAAAAGTTTTTTTGCAACTTTAGGAACACCTGTTGCATCTATGATAATAGAATAGTTCGATATATCTTTGAGTTTAAAAGATTTTTGTTGTATATTTTGTGTCAATTTAAAAAATTCTTTATTGAGTGTTTCTGATATAATTGCAAAATCAATATTGTTGTGATGTAATACTTTTGCTTTTTGTAAAGCAACATTGCCAGCACCTATGATTAATATTTTGGGATCTTTTAAGAGGATAGGGAGTGTTTTATTATGTTTCATTTACTCTCGTTAATGTTAATTTTTATGTGAAGGTATCATAACAAATATTTACTATAAAATAGACTAACTTTTTAGAGATTATAGTGATTTTGAGATATTATTTAACAAAAGCTTAACAATGACTATTATTAAGAGATTTTAATCCCTAGTAAATTTATTGAGTTAGTTGACATAAAATGTTAGATTTGTTATAATTCGAAAATTTAAAAAAGGAAAAAAATGTTCGATTTAGAAAATTATGAAATATTTGAAATAGTAAATTTATCAGCATTTATACTTGGTGCATTATTTGGAATAATTGCCCAAAAAAATCAATTTTGTTTTAGTGGTTCGATCAAAGATTATATTTTGACAAACTCTACAAAAAGAGCAGCTTCAGTTATTATGGCAATTATTGTTGCGATTACAGCTACATATTTTGTAGCAAATATAAATTCTATAGACTTAACTGCATCAAACTATTTTAAAGAGGATGTAAACTATTTTACTATCATCTTGGGTGGTGCTTTATTTGGTACAGGTATGATGTTAGCAGATGGTTGTAGCAGTAGACACTTAGTAAAGTTTGCACAAGGTGATCCGTATTCTCTTGTAACGATTATATTTATTGGGATATTTGCTTATGCTACAACAAAAGGTGTAGTTGCAGAATATATAACTATTCTTACACAAAATGAAACTTTATTAAAGCTTTCCTCTTATATTGCAAATGAGCAAGTAGCTATTTTAGTAGTATTGGTTCCGTTGGTTATATTTTTATTTGTACTTACAAAAAGTGTAAAAAGAATTTTTACATTAAGAGATGGGATGTTAATAGGTCTTTTAGTTCCAGCTGGATGGTATATCACAGGTGTAATTGGTGCAGATAGTATGGAAAAAGAGATACAACTTGCAAGTATGAGTTTTGTATATCCAACAGCACAAACTTTAGAGTTCTTTACCTATTTTCAAGTGAATGAATTGAATTTTGGGATTAGTATCATATTAGGTGTGTTAAGTGGTGCTTTTGCGATGTCAAAATTTAACAAGCGATATAGTTTTGGATGTACTGCAAATCTACAACATAGTAAAATAAAATACAACATGATAGGTGGAGCGATGATGGGTGTTGGTGGAGTTTTAGCTATAGGGTGTACAGTTGGGCAAGGTTTAACTGGTCTTTCATCTTTAGCATTTGCTTCTATTTTAGCAGTATTATCAATTATGTTATCAGGCTATTTTACAGCAAGGTATTTAGGGAAAAGAGAGAGACTTCCTATGTGTTTTATTTTTGAATGGAATGATAAACAACAAGAGGAAGCAAAAACAAACTTCCAAATTTAAACAAATCTATAAAAGAGAGGTCACAAAATGTGATTTATCTCTTTTTTACCTCTTATAATTTTAAAATCTTTTGATATAATTTAATGAAATTAAAGAAAAAGTAGATTATATGCAATCGAATTTTAAAAAACCAAATAAAAAAATCTTTATAAGTTTCTATATAATCTTTGTCCTTTTATTCTCAGTTATTAGTTACAAATTTTTGATTAATAATTTTGTCAAATTTGAAAAAGAACAAAATCTAAACAATATCTCAATACTTTTAGAATTTATGAATCAAGAGATAAATAGAATATCAAGTACAATAAATGATTATAGTAAATGGGATGATAGTTATGATTTTATTTTAAACCAAAGTCAAAGTTATCTGTTTGACAATTTTAGAGAGGGTACGGATACATTAAGTGATTTAAGAATTGACTTCATACTCTACACAAATCGCCAAAAAGATATACTCTTTTCAAAATATGATAATGATAGTTTGAAAGATGATAAAATTGTATTTGAAAAATATCTTATTGATACTCTCTACAATGAAAACACAGCTGATACAATTATTAAATACAAATCAACTTTTATTTACCTTATCAAATCGGAGATACTCAAAAGTGATAAAACAGGAGTAGTAAGTGGTTGGATATATAGTGGAAAAATTATCAATATACAAGATTTAAAAACTAATTTCAAAGTGTTTCAAGATATTCAAATAGAAAAAGAGACTAGATCAAAAAATGATGAAAGTATCATTTTATCGCACTTTAAAGATATTCAAATAAACACAATCACTAAAAATGGCAAATTGAAAAATATTATTAATCTATATGATACTTCTGGGAATTTTGTATTTGCAATAACTACAATAAGTTCAAGAGATATAGTTCAAAATGGACAAAAAACAATTTTGATTCTGAATTTAATCGTAGCATTATTTGCATTTTGTATTTTTTTTATCTCATATAGAAATCAAAATAGACTCTTACAATATAGTGAATTGCTTGAGTTTAATGTGAGTAAAAAAACAGAAGCTTTAGAAAAATCTCTTGAAAAGATTAAAGAGCAAAATAAAGAGCTATATCTTTTATCATGTACTGATTCTTTAACGAGAATTCATAATAGAAGAAGCTATTTTCAAGAGAGTGAAATAGTAAGAGAAAATGCTATTTCACAAAATAAAAGTTTTTGTATACTTATGATTGATATTGATTATTTTAAAAAAATTAATGACATTTATGGACATGCAATAGGAGATAAAATTCTTATAGAGTTTTGTAATATTGTCAACAGTTTTATAACAAATGAGATATTTGGAAGAATAGGTGGAGAGGAGTTTTGTATCACCTTTTTTGATAAAACAAAAGAAGAGGTTCATGAAATAGGAGAAAATATCAGAAAAAAATGTGAAGAGTCTTCATTTCAAGTAGAGAATAATCATATTAATTTTACTGTCTCTTTAGGTCTTAGTTGTATAGCTTTTACGGAGTCGTTAGACAAGATCTTGGAAGTTTCAGATTTAAGACTCTATAAAGCTAAACGATCAGGTAGAAATATGTTAGTATCGATTTGAAAAGAGACTATTCAATATCTTTGAATTTGTCTCTTATTTTTAAAAACTCATCAAGATTTTCAAAAAATATATCGACGAGTTTTGGGTCAAAATGTTTGGCACGTTCTTCTTTAAATAGATTAAAAATACGTTCATCTTCCCAAGCCTTTTTATAAACCCTATCACTTCCTAATGCATCAAATACATCTGCAAGTGCTGTGATACGACCAGCTATGTTGATTGACTCACCTTTTAAACCTTGTGGATAACCGCTCCCATCCCATTTTTCATGATGCTCATACGCTACAGTAGCAGCTAATTTTAGAAGAGGACGATTTGAACTATTTAACATATCAAAACCAAGTTTTGCGTGAGTATCCATAATCTTTCGCTCCTCTTCATCAAATCGTCCAGGCTTGTTTAAAACAGCATCCGGAATAGCAACTTTCCCAATATCATGCATAGGACTTGCTTGTTTTATCATCTCTGCTTCTTCTTGCGATAAACCATACTTTAGGGCTAAAATTTTAGAGTACTCAGCGACTCTTTTTACATGGTTTCCAGTCTCTTTTGAACGACTTTCCCCAATAGCTCCCATAGTGAACACAACCTCTTTTTGGGTATTGGTTATCTCTTCATTGAGTTGATTTATTTGTTCAAGCCCATGTTGAATTTTACTTTCAATTTCGTCTACAGATAAACCAACATTTTTATACACTTTTCTTCCAAAAATAATAATAATCAACATCGTGATACATAAAAGAATAAATAATGACATATAAACATTATTGATAAAATTTGAAGCTAGTTTTTCAATATTGTTTTCAATATTGGTATTTACCATTTGATTTTTTTCTATAATTTGTAAAATATTGTTTTGCAGCTCTTTTTCTTGTTTTGTAATGTTGTTTATATTGATGATGTATGAGCCAATTTGTGTTACTATTTTCATATACTCTTTGAGTTCATCAATATCATGTTTGTTATACAGTATAGTAATTTGATTTAGCCATTTTTGCAATGTTTTTTGGTCTTTATGTTGATAAAGTGTCTCTTTGCTATAGTATTGTAAATATCCAAATGCTTTTGTTGTTTCAAGATTTTTAAATCGCTCAATTGTTTTTTCTAAATCTTTTCGCATATTATTTTCAACAGCATAAATTTTTTTAAATAAGATTTCAAATTCAATTTTATCTTTTTGTAAATCATAAAGTTTATCAAACTTTTTTTCTATCTCTTTTTCGTTTGCAAATAAAATCTTTAAGTCAAGTAAAATATTATCATGCTGATGTATATCAACTATAAAATTATCTATAAAATCATCTTCATTATTTGTAATAAATGCATCTCTTGTATCTTCAAAATCATGCTCTTGTAAAACAAATTCTTTCTTAATATTATTTAGTTGCTCTTGCGTATTTGCAAGCATCAAGTCTTTTATTTTTGAGTTCATATCTTCTTGTAGCAAAACAAGTTTCGAAATATGTTTTTTTGAGGCAGTATTCTCTTTTATTTGGTACATCACAAGGGCACTTATGCTTCCTATAATGAGTACAAAAAATGCGATAATAACAAAACTAAATTTGATGATTTTTTTGATGTTCATTGTTTTCCCTTATTTGTTCATTTAGTATATTAAAATTTCGATATAATTCTTCTAAATTTAATACAAAGAGTTAAAATATGATACATAAATTTATAGCAATATCGATGCTAATCTGTTTTGTAAGTTTAAATGCTAAAGAAATAGCAAAAGTACCAGAAGCTTCGGGAATATGTTACATAGAAAAAACTAATATGTTAATCGTAGTAAACGATGAAGGATGGATATATAAACTTACTACTAAAGGTGACATAAAAAGAAAGTTTTATCTAGGAGATTATGACCTTGAGGGGATAACATACGATTCTAAAAATGATAAACTTTTAGTAGCAGTTGAGGGAAAAGAATCAATTTTAGTCTTAAATAGAGCAAGCTTAGAACTCGAAAAAGAAGTAAAAATCAAGCGAAAATTTGAAGGGGTTGAGGTGCTTAAAAAGTCTAAAAAAACTGGACTAGAAGCGATTGCCATAGATACAAATGGAGATATTTATGTCTCAAATCAATCAAAAATAACCTATGACAAAAAACTCAAAGAGAACGCTTCAGTAATACTAAAAATTGGTTCTTTAGAGAAAAACAAAACAAAAATAAAAGAGGTGATAAATCACGGATATATCGATATAGCAGGGATGACATTTCACGACGGATATCTATATATGACAAGTGATAAAAAAAACTTACTTATAAAATATGACCTAAAAAATAACAAAACAATCAAGAAAATAAAACTAGACAAATCAGCCCAAGAGGGTATCTGTTTTGATAATGACAAAAATATCTACATAGCAGATGACAACGGAGCTATTTTGAAATATAAGAGAAAAAAACTAGGTATATAAAAATACCGTAGTTTTTATCTATAAGGGTTGTATTGGGGTTCGGTTACGAGTAGGTAGTTTTTATACATAAAATAACATGTTG
>JBATTX010000193.1:0-2521 GCA_049670825.1 Arcobacteraceae bacterium
ACATAGATATCTTTTGCACTATTGTCTTCAATTTCCTCAAAATCGACTCGTTGCTCTTTTTGTGGTGAAGTGTTTTCTCTCCAGTGCTCTTTTGAAAACTTATATCGTGTGCCGTTGTCGGCGAGGATGATACCACTATTATCTCGTGAATCATATCCCAAAACTCTTCCTGTCATCTTTTACCCCATATTTTGTACTAAATTAGTAAGAAACATTATAGTTAAATCTATATAAATATAAGAGAATCACTCTAGTAATTGTTAGAGTTTTCTATTTTTACTATTCTTTTTCAAATACTTTGATAATTTAGAATAAGAATCAAAGTTATTAGTAAGTTAATTTAAATGATAATAAGTAATATGATTTAGAAAAGAGAGATGATGATTAAAACAAAATATTTATTATATGCCTTTAAACAAGTCAAAGAAAATAAGTACATATATTGGTATGAAACTGATAATAAATATTTTGAACAATCCAAGCCACCTAAAACTATTTTGGATAATAATAGTGACAAAATTGATGATATAAAAAAAGAAAATATTATAAAAAATCCTTGGCTGGATTGGGAATCAAATGATATACAAAAAATCACTACTAAAAGTGGAGTTTGTCTAAATTATCTCAAATCTACAGATGATGATTATATTACTAAAAAAGAGGATTTGAAACTTCTTGAAGTGTATCATTATCTAGTAGAAAATTTCGATATATCAGAAACATTTGGTTTTGAGATGATTGCAAAATGGCATCATATGGTTTTTGATACTATTTATCCTTTTGCCGGAGAGTTACGAACTGTAAACATGAGTAAAGGGCGTAATGATGAAGCTTGGGAATGGCGACTTGATTTTTTAAGAGCTTTACCTGATTTTGATAAGTTTTTAAAAAAAGTGACCTCCAAAGAATATGATAATATAGATACTATCTCTGAAGATTTAGCACAGATAATGAGTGATTTTTTATTTATCCATCCTTTTCGAGAAGGCAATGGAAGATTGAGTCGTTTAATAGGTGATATTATTTTAGCGAAAAATGGTTTTCCGATGATAGGCTTAAATTTAAAAGAGAGTGATAATTATTTAGAAAAAGTACATCAAGGCTATCAATGTGATTATGAACCTATGAAAGAGCTATTAAAGTCAAAAATTGAAGATGAGCTTATGAATTAATAAGTTTGTAGTGTTCGTGTAACTCTTTTTTTGTAGTTTTAGAACCCTCTACTTGGGCAGAACTGTGTACAGAATTTACAATCATATTCTTTTTTTTAGATTCTGTAGAAAAATGTTTGTTGCTATTGGCAATAGTTTTTTTCATAATAGTTTTTTCCTTTTTAAAGAGTTCTATTATAGCAGAATTTACGACAATAGACAAGCGTCTATTGCCAGTGTAAAATCATGTAAACTTTTAAATTATAAAACACTATCCACACTACTATACTCATACACCTCAAATTCATCATTTTGTGCTTTTATAGCGTGAAGTGCCATACGATCGGCTAGTTCATTTCCTTCGATCCCTGCGTGTCCATTGACATGTTTTAGAGTGATTTTATTTTTTATTTGTTCAAAAAGATTATGAGCATTTTTGATAAGCTCAAGATTTTTTATCTCTCCACCTTTTTTGCTCCAACCATTTCTTTTCCATCCATACGCCCAAGTTGAGATACAGTCTATACTATATATTGAATCTGAAAGTATCATCACTTTTTCATCTGTTTTTATCTCATCTGCCAAGAGCAATGCTTTATACAAAGCCTTGAGTTCTGCTGTGTTATTTGTACCATTTGGCTCATAGTTTCCGTAGTATAAAGTGGGTTTCTCACCATTTTTATATACTGCTAACACACTTCCAGATTTTCCTTGATTTCCTGAACATGCTCCATCACAATAGATAGTTACATTTTCATTTTGTTGAGTATTTGTAGTTTGTTGAGGTGCTACAGATGTTTGAGAAATTTGTGTCTCTTTTGTTTTGATGTTGTTAAATTCTAAAACCATAGCATAGTTTTTGAGTATTTGCTCCTGTGCTTTTATGGCGATATTCCCTTTTAAAAGCATCAGTCTGTTTGCATCGTTTCTTGAAATCTCTTTGTTTAGTAAGGTTATTTGGAAGTTTTCAGTTGTAGGAAATTCTATATTTAAAATGGCACATTGCATTTTATTGAGGGTGTTATTGTAAGTGATAAGTTCTATAAAGTTAATATCTAAATTCATATATTTAGTCCTTTCTATGTCGTTTACCGTTAAATGTTATAACGTAAGACAATCTTATTTTTTGATTTGTATGTAATACTAAAAATTCAAAACCATCTATAAGTTCCATAGTTTTTACTAAACCTTTTGTTATTTGTTTTTCTTTATTTTTTTCTTGGGATTCATTTTCGTAATATTCTATAGTAGAAGGAATTTTTCTTTGCATAGCAACTGTTAATTGGTCAAAAAACTCAGATGAGATTGGATTGTACATTAAGTACCTTTCTTAAAATTTAGATTGTAAATGGAAGTATACTAAAATTCAA
>JBATTX010000194.1:0-5393 GCA_049670825.1 Arcobacteraceae bacterium
CACATTCTTTGTTGACTAAATTTATCAACAAATTAGATGTTTAAATTAAGTTAGTAAGCTTTTTATTTTTCTATTGTTTCAGTTATACACATAATTAGATCAAAATCATTAAGATATTTATGTTACATTATTTCACATTATCATAATTTAAAAAGCTATTATCAGCACTAATTAATTTAATATAAAATTTATAAACTAATATTTATTATTTAGTTAATACTCCGTTTATGCTGTTTAAATACTAGACAATTTAAAATAAAGGAAAAAAATGAAAGAAGAATTGGTAGATAGGATTGAATCAAATCCTAAATATCAAGAACTAGTTTCTAAGCGAAATAGTTTTGGTATCAAGTTAGGTATATTTGTTCTTGTGATGTTTTATGCGTTTATTTTAACAATCGCATTTAACAAAGAAGTTTTAGCAACAAAAATAGGAGACGGGTTAACAACTGTTGCTTTTCCTATTGCTTTAGCTATTTTGGTGATTAGTTTTATTACTACACTAATTTATGTGAAAAGAGCCAATGGTGAGTTTGAAGACTTAACTAATGAAATCAAAGAAGATGTAAAGGATCTATTGTAATGTTAAAAATATTAGCCCTAATTTCACTTTTTGCATTAAGTGCATTTGCTGCTGGGGATGCTACTTTTGAAGCTGTAAAAAGAGAACTCAATGTTCCTGCTATTATTATGTTTTTTATTTTTATTGTTGGTACTTTAGGTATAACTTATTGGGCAGCAAGAAAAACAAAATCAGCAAGTGATTTTTACACAGCAGGTGGAGGAATTACTGGTTTTCAAAATGGTTTAGCGATTGCTGGAGATTATATGTCTGCAGCTGCATTTTTAGGTGTATCTGGTCTTATTTATCTAAAAGGATATGATGGAGTTATTTATGCTGTTTCATTTTTAGTTGGTTGGCCTATTATTCTATTTTTTATGGCTGAAAAATTAAGAAACTTAGGTAAATTTACATTTGCAGATATTGCAGCTTATAGACTTGGTCAAAAAGAGATTAGAACATTAGCTGCTTTTGGTTCACTTTCTGTTGTTATTTTATATCTTATTGCTCAAATGGTTGGAGCTGGAAAACTTATTCAAGTACTATTTGGTATGGAGTATGAGTTTGCAGTTATGATGGTTGGTGTTATGATGATTATTTATGTAACATTTGGAGGTATGCTTGCAACTACTTGGGTACAAATCATTAAAGCCTGTTTACTTTTAACTGGTGTATCATTTATGGCAGTTATGGTTCTATATCATTTTGATTTTTCATTTGAAAAACTAGCTGTAAAAGCTGTTGAAAATCACACAGCTGGTGAGTCTATATTAGCTCCTGGTGGATTTATATCTGACCCTATCTCTGCTATCTCTTTAGGTATGGCACTTATGCTTGGAACAGCTGGTTTGCCACATGTTCTTATGAGATTTTTTACAGTTGGAAATGCAAAAGAGGCTAGAAAATCTGTAGTGTATGCAACTGGTTTTGTTGGATACTTTTGGATAATTATCACAATCGTTGGTTTTGGTGCGATTGCATTTTTAAATTCAGCAGATGGTGCACAATACTTTGTAGATGGAAAACTATTTGGTGGAAATAATATGGCTTCGATTCACTTATCACATATGCTTGGTGGGAATGCATTTTTAGGATTTATCTCTGCTGTTGCTTTTGCTACTATTTTGGCAGTTGTATCTGGTCTTACTCTTGCGGGTGCTAGTGCTATTTCTCATGATATTTATGCAAATGTTATTAACCCAAATGCTACAGAAGAACAAGAGATCAAAATTTCGAAAATCACTGTTGTAATTGTAGGTATTGTTGGTGTAATTTTAGGTATCTCATTTGAACAACAAAATATTGCATATATGGTTGGTCTTGCATTTGGTATTGCAGCATCTGCTAATTTCCCTATTTTATTCTTATCAATTTACTGGAGAGGATTAACAACTAGAGGAGCATTTATTGGTGGATTTATTGGTTTACTTACAGCTGTAACACTTGTAATTGTAGGTCCAATTGTTTGGGTACAAATTTTAGGAAATGAACAAGCACTTTTCCCATATAAACACCCTGCTCTATTTTCAGTAACAATTGCTTTTATAGCTATTTGGTTTTTCTCAAAAACTGATAACTCACAAAGAGCAAAAGATGAAAAAGAGATGTTTAGAGCTCAAAATGTAAGAGCAAATACAGGAATTGGTTCTGCTGGTGCAGTAGAACATTAATTCTTATAAAACTAAAGAGAAGCTTCTCTTTAGTTTTTATATAAAGTAATAAAAATTACTTATTGATTCTCATCCACGCTTCTTCTAAACTATCTACTCTTTTTGCAAATACTAAATAAAGAGCAATATTAAATTTTGCTAACTTTAAAATTTCATCCGATGGATTTTGTACAATCTCCAAAGCTTCTTCTATCGTGATATTTTCGTATGTTTTATCATAAGTAATTCCAAAATCACTTAAACTAAAAGCGGTATCAACGATTTTTCCATCAATTTGTTTCCAGTATTTACCATCTTTAAATACTTCAGGACTTCCCTCACTTGCTTTTACTACAAGAACATCTTTGTAATACTCTTCAAACATCACTAAATATTTCTCTACATAAGGTTTATGAAAAGCTGTTGTTACACCATATTCACTTTGTGCTGGATTGAGAAGTTTTTCAGCTGTATTAAATACAGTTCGTAACCCTAACTCATGACGTAAAGGTGTTAAATCACTTAACTCTTTTAAGTACTCTGCTCTATCAAAAAGATGCACATATTTATCAAAAGTGAAGTGTTTCCCAATATCTTTTGCAGTGATTCCTTGTTTTGCAGGTTGTGTAAAATCTGTTGAGATTATAAGTTTCAACTCTTGAATATCACTATTTTTTTCATAAAACTCTTTAAGAATATTTTCATATAATGGAAACAAAAATGGGTTGTTTGTTCTTCCATCAAATGAATACCCTAACTCTAACGAGTTTTCTACTTTTTGAAATTTCATATATTTTCTTAGTGCTTTTACACACCCTTTTAACTCATCATTTGTTTCAAGTTTTACACGCCATCCAATCAAGAATGCACCTATTTGTGCTGGTGTAACTTTATGTTCTAAAATTGAGCATACAGCATCAATAATCTCTTCTTGCTCTAAATCTCTGTTCCCTTTTACACCAGTTCCTACGGCTTTTATATATTTTTTAAAATTCATTTTTTTCCTTTTTCATTTCATTTTTTGGTATTTCAAGATAAAATTTTGCACCATGTATTGTATTCTTTACATAGATTTTACCTTTTAAACTTTCAGTCATAATTCGATAACTCATATGTAATCCCAATCCAGTACCTTGTGACTGATGTTTCGTAGTAAAATATGGCTCGAAGATTTTACCAATAATATTATCTTCAATTCCACCACCATTATCTTCAATTGTTATGACCATACTGTCAATAAACTCTTTTAATACTATTTTTACAAAAGGTTTATCAATATTTCGTTCGATTAAAATATCTTTTGAATTGTTTATTATATTAATAATAACCTGTTCTAACTCTCCAGGAACCATATCAAGTGAAATAGGTTCAGAGCTATTAATATCTTTGAAGAGTTCTATATGATTGTTGTGTAAAGCAGTATTGATTATATTACAAGAGGTTTCTATAATATTTTGAAGCACTACCGTTTTTATCTCTTTATCATCTTTTACAAAATTTCTAAATGTATCAATAGTTTCAGAAAGATATTTTGTTTTATTTACTATAAGATTACAATAATCAGCAAACTGTTCATCATCTAATAGATTGTGCTCTTTTTCCATTTTCATACCACTTGCAGTTGTAGAGATTACACTCAAAGGCTGTCTCCACTGATGTGCAATATTTCCAATCATATCTCCAAGCGATGCCATTTTTGATTGATTCAGCAGTTGTAAATCTTTTGTTCTATTACTTTCAATCTCTTTTTTTATCTCTTTTTCTAAATTCTTATTGAGTTCAACTAGTTTGAGCTGACTTTTTAAAAGTTTATTATTACTCGTTGTTAATTCTGTGGTTAGTTGCTCTTTTATCTCAAAAAGAGACTTAATTGATTTTGCCATATTATTAAATGAATTTGCAAGAAGTCCTATCTCATCATTTGATTTAATATCAATAACATAATCAAAATTGTTCTCTTGAAACTTTTTTGTTCCTTTGATTAATTTTTTGATAGATGAAGTGATATAATTTGCAATTAAAATAGCAATAACAACAACAATAAATATCATCACTATAGTTGATATAGTTAATTCATTTGCCAAATTACTTATATAGTTAGATATATCTTTATCATTTTGCTGTGATTCCTTATTTATAAGTTCTAACTTTGCATCTATCTCTTTTTGGATTGATTGTTTTGTTTTTGTTGTGGCACTATGAAACTCTGATAAATTTGCCCCCATTGTTACAAATCCAAAGCCTCGTTTTGTTTTACCATAATCTCCAGTATAATAGGGAATTGCTGCAACAGTAGTAAGTTTCCATACCTTTGACCAAAAAATTACAAACGAACCATACCCGCCATCTTCAGTGATTTGCATCCATCCATCGCATTGTGGTGCAAAATTTAAATATCGACAATCTAAAGCAACATTACCCTCTTTTATTTGAGAAAGAGTTGGCTTTTTTGATAAGCTTTGATTTTCAAATGTTGGATACTCTTTTAAAAAATCTTCCCAATCTCGCCCATCTTTTTCTAATTTATTTGTAATATCTTGACTCAACCAGGGTATAACTCTTTTTCCCGTTTCTTTATCAAAACCAGCTATAAAATAATCTCGAGGATGCGAAATGTTTCGCCCTTTTTCATCCCACATAAAAGCATAGTTTCCACTACTTGCATCGGAATAATTTAAAATATTTTCTTTGGTAGGTACAACATAGTCTGTAAACTCCATGATATGACGATGATCAAGAGCCATAGAGATATATCCTATTTTCTTACCATTTTCATATTTTGGTGTAATAAAACGAATAATACCTTCGAATTTTTTTCCTTGAGGATTTTCTTTTCCAGCATACCCTTGTTTGTGAGGTTCAAATTTCAAACCAAATTTATCAGTTTTTGCTTTTGTATAAGTACCCACAATATTACTTTTTACATACGCTCCAATAACTTCTGAAACATATATTTCACCTTTTTTAAGATGTTGTATTTTGTCAAAATATGTTTCTGCTTTACAATAAGTATTTTCTTTTTGTGATACATTAAGTAATTGTGGATTTAAAGAGGATACTTTTATTTTTTCATTACCTTTTAAATCAATAAAAGCAAGCTCTTTATATGTGTAAATAGTTTTTGTTTTATACTGTTTATCTTTATGATGAGTAAAATATCTTTGATTGTCTATTAAATTTGC
>JBATTX010000195.1:0-2010 GCA_049670825.1 Arcobacteraceae bacterium
TATTGCATACTATAAACTAAAATCAAATAATAATGCTTATTTATATCTTAAAAAAATTTATGATTTTAAAGAACTTCAATATAAAGATAAATTTTCTTATTTTAGTGCAGCATATTATTTGTATAAATTCACCAATAACAATGAGTATATAGAAGAGATAACACGAGTGAGTCAAAAAGCTAAATGGCTAACAGAACATGAAAAGTTACTTGTTGTAGATACTTTGATACTTCAAAAAAAAGTATGCAAAAGCATTAAAAATGGCAGAATCGATTGAAAATATTTCTCAACTAAAAGTTGCAATGCTATGTATGAAGTTACGAGAATATGATAAAGCAAAAATATATTTAGATAAAGCATCCGTTGATGTAAAAGGTGATAAAGCAAAAAATGAGGTGATGTGGTTTCAATTATACAGAAATATTAAAGCAAACAGTATAGCAAATTTAACAGAAGATATTTTAAAGATTGAAGAGCGTCAAAAAATATTTCATGTGAATAAACGCTTAGAATTAGAATTGTATTTTAATAAAGATAAATTTACTCCAAAAGAGTATTTTGATAAAGTGACAAAACCATCATTTGATTTAAAATTAGATTTTGCATATTATTTTGCACCATTTATCTTTGAAGATTATGATGAGATGAATGTAAATGAAACTAATGGTTTTATAATAAAAAATCAAAATAGTATTCATGAGCTTAATATGATGATTCAATATAATTCAGAATTTTTAAAAGTCATTAAACAAGATCCTATAAAAAGAGTCCAAACATTGCAAAATATGATTGATGCAAAATATGATACAAAAGCGTACGAATATTATAATTTAGGATTATCTTATGCTCAAATATATGATTATAATAATGCCTATAAATATTTCAAAAAAGCATATAGTTTAGATCATGGAAATAAATTATATTCTGTAATGACTTATCTTACAACAAAAAAGTTTAACATAAATGAAGATAAAGTGTTTATGGAATTTTTAACTAAAAACATCATGTCTAAAACTGGTACATTTACCTATTTGTCTCAGTATATGTACAAATTATTTATAGATTCTTCAATAGAGTTAGATAAAACAAAACTTACAAATAAAGACAAAAAATCAATATTTTTTAGAGGTTTATATTTTATAGAACATTTAGATGATGAAGGTATTGTAAAAACTTCACCATTACTAGTTGAATATGATAAAGATCCTCTTGTTCATCTTTTTAATTTAATCGCCAAAGAAAAAAATGAAAATGAATATATTTATATTTCAAGAATTCAGGATGAATTACCAAAAGTTTATAACAACTTGTTTTTAAAAGGAAGTTTAGTAATTACAGATTACTATATCGATGTATTGCGAGCACTTGGAGTATTTAATAGAACAGATTTTAATATAGAAAACAATAAAAACCCAGCTTATCTAAGAACTAAAGCAATAGTTCAGTTATATAATGGAAAACCAGAAGAAACTATAAAAATAATTGAATATATTCAAAAAAATTACAATTTACAAAGTATTGATTCTTTTTATATAATGATTGCGGGACTATTTAGCTCTGGACAAAAAGAGTTGGCATATGCAACTCTCACCGAAATAGAGTTTTTATATCAAGATAAAGATGCAAAGTTTTTAAGTGGAATACGTTTATTACAAGATATGAAATTAAATAGTGCCCCACAATACTTTCGAGATAAATTAAAGGGAAAACTTGTGGATATAAGACTTAATAATTTTGATAATTTTTTAGAAGAGCTTTAATATCCACAAAAAAGTACAAAAATAATAAATTTTATGTTATAATTAATTAACTTTAAAATAAGGAGTATGATATGCAACTAGGAAGACTTGAAGTAATGGACCAAGCACAGGTGGATTATGTATCAAAAATCTCTAAAATTCAGGAAACAGATAAAAAAACAAAAATAGATCCTGAAGAACAGTATAAAAATGCACAAAAAAAACCAGAGATAGCTGAAAATGAAGTGATGCTAGATAATGTTAAATTTGG
>JBATTX010000196.1:0-2236 GCA_049670825.1 Arcobacteraceae bacterium
AAATAATCCTCTGATAAAATATTATCAATTACATTGGCATGAACTTCAACTCCAGGATAAATCGACTCAAATGGTGTTGCTCGCAAATCCAAAAGTCCGGCTGCACTTGTACCAACAATTGCAATTTTACCAGCAACATCTTGTGGATCAAAATTGTTATTTATAATATCAACAGCAGAGATATATTTAAAAGTTTTTGCTCCACCTCTAAAGTTTACAATAGCTCTTCCATACCTATCTGTTGGAATTGCATAATCTCCAACATTTATATCAGTTACCCCATTTGCATCATAGTTGACAAATACTTTTTTATTATCACTAATTGTACGAATCACTTCAAGAGCTAAAGATGGATAGATCTGCTCATCAAATCGTATAATTAAAGGTACACTTCGTACAACTCCTGATTCATCTGGTACATTATTGAAAAAACCACTAGAATATGCATTTTCTTGTACAATTGGAATATTTAATATTGTTCCTTGTGCTTTAATAACCATATTTTTGTTGGTTTCATTCATATTTTTTTCAATAAAAATTGCAGGAACAGAAGGGGCTCGTTTGGTGATATAATCATCTTTTGAAAGTTGAAACTGATACCCTAAAATTGTAGGAGTTTGAGATACTGTTGCTGCAAAAATATAATCATAATCAGGTATCTCTTTATCTGTTTTAATATCTAATTTTTTTATAATTTTTATAGGATTACTTCTATCTTCTTCTGCAAAAACAATATCAAATGCAATAAGTCCGATTTCTGCTTGTGTTAAATTTACAAGTAACTGAGATACGACATCTCTACTCCATGGCCATTGCCCTATTTGCTCTATAGACTTATCATCAATATCAATAACGACAACATTATTACTATGAGGTTCTTCACCTCTTAAAATAAACATATAATCACGCAGACGATTATCAAATGATTCTAAAGTTTTCGGGATATAAAGATATGAAGAAGAGATTCCAACGGCAAGAATAATTGTTATAAGTAAATACTTTAGAAATTTATTAAGCTTTTTATTCATGCAGTATTTCCTTATTTTTATGTATATTTAGAGTTTAAATATTTAAGAATATCCTGAGTAAGGTACTTTTGCTTTTTTTTGATCAAAGGTAATTTTTTAATATCAAAAAACTCTACATCACTATTTTCATGAGAAAGATATGTTTTATAAAGTTTTTCATCATTAAAATATTTTTCTATCTCTTTTACATTATCATAATTGACTAAATATATTCCTATATTTTTTAATTCATTTTTTTGTGTAAACAAGACTTCTAAATTTTTTGATTCAACTTTAATACTTGATTCTTCGTAAAATTCTCGTAATGCAGTTTGAGCTTCATTTTCATCCTTCAATGAAACCCCTTTTAAAAATCCCCATCGCTCTTTGCTATTAACAGATTTGCAAAGTAAAACCTTTACCAAATTTTTACGTTTTTTATATAAACATATCCCAAAAGCTTTGACCTTTTCCAATATAACCCTTTACTATAAACTACACAATTTTTTTATAATATAAAATATATGCTAATATAAAAAATAAAACTACTGGTAATATTATAGCAATTTCAGCTAAAACAATACTCCCCAAAGCAAGTTTTTGAAGTAAAAAAATTATTCCCCATACAGATAAAGTAGAAAAAATTGATAATGATACAAAAAATGCAGCATTAAAAAATCTACTACTTGGAGATGTATAAAGAAATATTATAACAATTAAAGGTAAAACAAAAAATGGTGTGAATATTTGTGAATATAAAATCGATTTTATTTTATTAGTATTAAATTCTTGAGTATCAAGTAACAAAATTGTTCGTATTGCATCAACAACAGAATACTGCGCTTTCCCTTTATATACATTACTGATAATTTTAGGTTCAAAACCTTCTAAAGTATATAAAAACTTTTCATAACTTACATCTAGTTTTGATTGATTCCAATCTATTTTTTCAGGTTTTTTTGTAATCTTTGTATCAATTACGTACCATTTATTATTTTGATAGAATGCTTTTTTTCCAACAATTATTTCAACTACATCTTTATCTTTTATTTTAAAAATATGTATATCTACTGCTTTTTTTTCTATTGGATAAAGCTTTTTAAAATAAACAAAATATTCATTGTATTTTAAAAATATATTATTTTGTTCATTTACGAAATATCTATTTTTTAAAATTTTCTCTTTCTCTTCATAAGAGTAAGCTAAAGGTGTACTTTGTAAACCAATCA
>JBATTX010000197.1:0-2988 GCA_049670825.1 Arcobacteraceae bacterium
TACCCAAGGTTTTGATAACTATTAGGGATAAGGTCAAGCAATAAACCTAACTTATCATCTTCATCAATTTTTGCAATTACATTTATAAGATTAGTGTGTTTACTTATAGCCATGTAGGTATTCATCTCATCAATAGCATAACCATCACTGGTGATTGTACCTTTAAATAGTTTTAGAGCAACATCTTTTTCTCTAATAGGGCAATAAGCTTTGTATATCATTCCTGATGCTCCTTGTCCTAATTTTTCTTGAATATGAAGTGTATCTAGTGAGGCTTTTTCCAAATTGATTTCTGGTTTAATAGAACACTCATTGCCAGAAAATGCAAGCCAAGAGAGTTTTGGTAAGTTTAAAAGCCATTGTGGCATTTGTGTTAAGTTATTTGCTGATAATCTTATGAGTTCTAAGTTTTTACAGTTTTGCATCGTTTCTGGCAAGCTTGAAAGCTGATTACCTGCTAATGGAAACTTTTGTAGTTTTGTTAAATCACCAATTGAATTTGGAAGTTTTTTGAGTTTATTGTCAGTTAAGATAAGCCATGAGATACTCAATGGAAGGATATTTTCATCAAATGTTTCAATTTGGTTTGCTTTTAATCCTAACATATAAAGATTTTTACACCCTTTAAAAGCATGAGGCACTTCTGTTAAAAGGTTATTTGAAAAAAAAGCTATTTTTAAATGTGTAAGTTTTTCTAAATTTGGAATCGTAGTAAGTTTATTATTACTTAAATCTAAAAATTCTAAGCTATTGGCTAAGTCAAATATTTTGTTTGGAAATGTAGAAAGGTTTTCACAAAGAGTGAGTTTTTTTATCCCTTTAAGTTCATCATTATTAAGTTGTTCAAGTGTTTGCATAGTATTCTTTTTTAAGTATTGTACCTAAACTTACTTGATAGCTATCAACCATCTTTTTAAAAACTCTTTACGAGAGAGTATCTTTGCTCCAAGGTCGAGTTTATATTGCATATAAGGGTGACCTAAGTTCCAAAAGCTATAGTTGTTTGATTCAAGATATTTACTTAATAGCGTTAATTGAAGTTTTCCATAATTATTATAACATTTTTCACTAGTTGTAAATCCACTCAAACTTGTGTATGTAGACCCTATTTTATAACCAACTTCACCAGCAATTAAACGATTTGTTTCCTTACATACAAGTTCGCAGCTTAATAGTTCAAAATTTGAATATTCTTCTTTATATTTTTTCAGTTTCTTTAACATCTCTAAATATTCATTTGATATCCAGTTGTCTTGATGCGATTTACTAATACCATTTAATACTCCATCTAAATCTTGATTGATACTAAAGCTATAGAGATGAGGAGTATTTAGAAGTTTTTGTACTTTTTTGGAGATATGAAGATTTTGGAAATCCAATACAGCATATTCAAACTGCATTTCAGGAAGTAAAAATTGTGTATTATCTTGAGTATGTGAGACACTGATAAATCCAGCACGCGCAAGTTTGATATAAAAATCTAGACTAAAATCATCACTATAGTAGTAGTTTATCTCCATATTTTCGTAGATAAAATTAAATAAAATATTTTTATCTGCAATATCATTTGGAGTAATATAATAAATTTGCGACATATTGGTGTTATCAAACCTTTGTTTTTTTATGAAGTTGTTGAAAAGATAGTATAGCATTATATTTAAAAATGTTATTTAAAAGTGTATCGCGTGGAAAGATTGTCTCATCAAGAACTAAATGAGTTAGTTCTCGTTTGTATACTACTTAGTAGTATCTATTACTTTGAAGCTTTTTTTGCTTTTTTATCAGCTCTTTTCTCTTTTAGAGTTTTTGTTGATGCTGTTTTAACAGACTTTTGTACATCTTTACCTTTTGCCATAATTGCTCCTTTTTATTATTTTATGATTCAGTATAGCCAAATTATGAGCTATGTGGTGGATTTTGAGATAATGTTACGAATATGAGAAAAATTTTTAAAAGAAAAAAATGAGTTTGCTTTAGTATAATAATACAAATTAAATACAAATGGAGAAGATATGATAAATGAATTATTAGAAACTCTTAAAAAGTGTGGTTATGATCCTCACTTTGTAAAAACAAAAGAGGAAGCATTTGAACTTGCAAAAAGTTTTATAAAAAGTGGTATGAGTGTAGGACTTGGAGGTTCTGTAACTATTGATCAAATAGGTTTATTGAGTTTTTTAATAAATAACAAAGATATAACGCTTCACAATCAATATGAAGAGGGAATCACTATGGATGAAAATAGTGAACGAAGACGACAAGGATTAGTTTCTGATATTTTTGTTACAGGAATCAACGCTTTAACAAAAGATGGAAAGATAGTAAATGCAGACGGCAGTGGAAATAGGGTAGCTGCTTTTTGTTATGGACCAAAAAAAGTTTTAGCTGTTGTTGGTGTAAATAAGATTGTTGAAAATGTTGAAGATGGCTTTAAAAGGGTTATGGAAGTTGCTGCTATTAAAAATATTGATAGAATGAATCAAAAATCAATCGCAATGGGGAAAGAACCAAAACAAAATATTAATACTATTGCCAATAAATTCACTTGGATAAAAGCAGATGAAAAAGATAGAATCACAATCATCTTAGTAGATGAAGAGTTAGGGTATTAAACTTTTTGCTTATTCATCTTATTTTGGGATTGTAAAGTAATTGCAATCCCTGAAACAATCACTACACTTGATAAAATTAGATCAAAACTCAATAATTCATCTAAAAATAATACACTTAAAATGATAGCTAGTATTGGTACAAATACTTGAATAACACCAGCAGTGAGCACTTTCATTTGTGGTAATACTTTATACCAAACAAAATACCCTAAAGCTGATGTGACACTTCCTGAGATAATTGCTAGTAGTAAACCATTTGTAGTCAAAAAAGTACTCTCTAGAGGGATAAAAATATAAAATAAACTGATAAATAAAGTTGCTTTGATAAAATTATCTGTTGTATTTGTTAATGCATCCAAAGACTTTTTACCAAGAA
>JBATTX010000198.1:0-1557 GCA_049670825.1 Arcobacteraceae bacterium
ATGCTCACTTAAGTATCTTTACTTGAGGGTTTAATAGTTTCGCCGAGGCCAAATTCAGTTGAAACTATTAGAGTTTAATCAAAACACGGAAGTATCCCTATTTTATTTTTTAACAGTAAGTTTATAGATCATGATTTTTTGGTAGAACACATAATCTACAAAATACTTAAAGCTTGATAGTAAGCCAAGTGACTAACTATCAAACAGATTATGTGCCTACCAAGCTTTAAATATTTTATAGTGTAATTGTACCTGTAAAAGTTAGATTTTTAAAGTGATAAACGAGTAGTAGTTTAATGTATCTTTATGTAAAAATTTGTATTTTTATGTAAGCTTTAAATTTTACATGATTATGTCTATTCTTAAGTAAATAAACTAATTAACAAAAAGATTATAATTTTCTCTACATTGATTAAAAGTAGAAGTTAGGTAGATATAGGGTATCTTTTTAAAATTTTTTTTAATGTAAATACTTTATCTAAAGTAGATAGTGAATACTTATAAAAGAATCCCTTCTTCTCTGCCAGAGCAAATTTTTTATAGATTTTATGAATTATTTTTAATAATTTGTCGAACCTCTTCAAGAAGTTCTACAGAGGCTTCAATCTCCTCTTTTCTAATCGCTACGCTTTCTACATTACAGCCTACAGGTATACCTCTTTTTATACCAAATTTATAGAGTTCTTCAAAAATATCTCTTGATAGTTTTACAGAGTCTTTGAGTATATTTCCTGATTCTTTTAAGTCTTCTTCTAGGTAATTTGGAATATTTATCCCTAACCATTTCATAAAGTCAAGTGTCTTTACACTTCCACATGGTGTAAGGGTAAAAATAATTGGAACCATCTCATAGTTATTTTCTTTTGCATATTTTGCATAGTCAGTTAAAAATATTTTTGTAGCTTCTACATCATAGACACATTGAGTGATAAAATACTCACATCCTGAATCTATTTTTGAAAATACTCTTAGGTGCTCATCTTGTTTTTTTGTATGTCTTTCTGGAATAGCGATACCTCCAAGACATAAGTTATCGTTTACTTCTTTTTTGATTGAATATGCTTCTCTTAGAGTAAGAGGATTTTTTTGTTCATATGAAGCAGCTCCTACAAATACCGAATGCACTTGACTTACCTTTGTAGATTCTAGCCATTGTGCAAATGTGTCATTTGTATAGTTTCCTACAGCTCTATACACAATTCTTGGTGTTTTTAGCTCTTGTAGATATTTTTTAGAGTATTCACAAGGGTTTATCGTTTTTATAAACGGGAACGGTCTTTTTTCATCAGTTCTCTCTGATTCATCTTGAATATCGTATAGTACAAGTCCATCAACATTGAGTTCAGAGATTCTTTGTGTATGTTTTTTAGCAATCTCTTTGATCTCTTCTTCTGTATGTTTACTCTTTGGGGGAGTAATACCATACAGTAAAATTCCACTTTGTTTATTTCTTATTTTGTCTGTTAGCATTAGTAGCCTTGATATATTATAATAATTTATTTGTATTTTACAACATTTTGTTTAATGTCCACTAAGAAGCACCGATTTTAAGTACTT
>JBATTX010000199.1:0-2409 GCA_049670825.1 Arcobacteraceae bacterium
GAAAATGGGGAAGAGGTTATCGATGCAACCTATCAAAATAGATTTGATCTGTATCTATTTGATATCAATGTTCCTTTGTTAAATGGAATGGAAACTTTAAAACTCTTACGAAATGCAGATGATAAAACACCAACTTTTTTTATCACCTCGTTACGAGATACGAGTTCTATTTTAGAAGGCTTTGATAGTGGTTGTGATGATTATATAAAAAAACCTTTTGATTTAGATGAGCTTTTAGCTCGTATAAAAGCGATATTAAAAAGAAGAAATCCAACGATACATTATGAAAATATCGTTTTTGATCTTTATGAAAATAGGGTGATGCAAGATAACCATGAAGTAGCTTTAGGAAATGTTGAAAAAGAGATATTTTCATTACTAATGCAAAATATGAATGTAACCGTAAATAAGTCAACTTTTTTTGAGTATATGAATAAACCAAGTGATACAGCACTAAGAGCAGTTATAAGTAAACTCAAAAAAACGTTGGATTTAAATATTTCAAATACAAAAGGTGTAGGATATAAACTTGAAAAACTATGAGAAAAAATCTTTTTTTACAACTTTAGTTTTATTTTTTATACCCCTTTTCCTTCTTTCTAGTGCTGTTTTATATATGTATTTTCAAGAACAAATTCAAGAGAAGAAAAAAACTATTCTTTATGAAATGAAAGAGTATACGTATGATTTTAAAGGTGATACTTTTACCTTAGATATAGTAGAAAATGATACTAAAAAAGAGATATTTAAAATCTATGAACAAAATAATGAACTTTTTGCTTATTTTGAGATACCTTCAAAATCTCCATATCTTTTAAAAGTGATTTATGATAAACAAAAATATAAAGAGCAATACAATCAAATCGTAAAAAAACTTTTTGAAGTTTCGATTGTGATATTCTTTTTTATTCTTTTTATCTCAATAGGTTTTTCATTTTATGCATTAAAGCCTATGAGACAGGCTCTTTATTTACTTGAAGATTTTTTAAAAGATTTAATTCATGACTTAAATACACCTGCAACTTCAATCTTATTAAACTCAAAACTTTTGCGCAAAAGAGGTGATTTTGAGGAGATTGAAAGAATAGAATTATGTGCTAAAGGTATCGCTTCACTTTACAAAAATCTAGAACTTATGACTCCTTCTAATATTCAAAATGACGAAACGGTTGTACTTCATGAACTTATTGATGACAAAATTGTCATTTTACAAAAAATGTATCCAAACATAATCTTTAAACAAAATATCAAAAATAGAACTATCCAAAGTAATAGAAATGCTATTGATAGAATTTTAGACAATTTATTAACAAATGCTTGTAAATATAATGCAAAAAATGGTCAGGTAGATATATCAATGTTGAATAATTCTCTTACAATTAAAGATACAGGAATTGGAATAAAAGATACCAAAAAAGTATTTCAAAGGTATTACAAAGAAGATGAGAATGGTTTAGGTATTGGATTGAATATTGTAAAACAGTTATGTGATATTTTAAATATATCGATTGATATAAAAAGTACCTTGAAACAAGGTACTACTATAGAACTTAATTTTAATTAAGCATTAAAAAATGTAAAATAATCTATTGCGTGTAGATTATTTTACAAAGGAGATTTTTTTGCAATGTAAGGATTTAAGAAAAGCTTTATGCTTATCTCACTAATTTTTCATCAATCATAGCTTGAGCTTCAAGGACATCAAGTTGGTCGAGCTTTTCAATCTCTTCGTTTAGTTTGATCATTAACTCTTGTTTCGCTTCTACTGCTGTTGTTTTGTTGATTTTCTCAATAAGTGTACTGATGTTTTTTAAATCTGCTGCGAATAAGCTTGTTGCTGTAAGAATCGCAAGGATTACTATCTTTTTTTTAATGTTCATTTTTGTTTCCTTTTTGTAAATTGTATGGAAGTATAACAATGAAGTGTAAGTTAAGTGTGAGTTGGAAAAAAATGAATATTTTCATACTTTAATTAACTTAAACAAACCATAATCAAAATTTGGCTAAAATCGCAAAATAAATAAATAAATGATTCTTAAAAGGAGTTGCTGTGAACAAAAGAGTTCTTGTAAAGTTTTCAGGTGAAGCGTTAGCTGGTGAAAATGGGTATGGAATCGATACTAAGATTTTAGAATATATTGCTAATGAGATTAAAGAATTGGTTGATAATAACGTTGAAGTTGGAATTGTAATTGGTGGAGGAAACATCGTAAGAGGTGTTACTGCAGCAGCTGACGGAGTTATTAAAAGAACTAGTGGAGACTATATGGGGATGCTTGCAACTGTTGTAAATGGTATAGCAATGCAAGAAGCTTTAGAGCATATGGGTGTGAGTGCTCGTTTACAAACAGCTATCAAAATGGAACAAATTGCAGAGCCTTATATCGTAAGACGAGCAAAAAGACATCT
>JBATTX010000200.1:0-3100 GCA_049670825.1 Arcobacteraceae bacterium
GATATGTGCATCACTTGGAGCTTTGAGTCCAAACTCATTATAGAGTTCTACTTCAACTTCTACATTTGAAGCTGGTTTTCCGTTGTGAAGAACTTTCCCTTGGAAAAGATTTCCACTATATAAACCAAAAGGTTTTACCATAGGGATAATTTCATATTTTAATCCAAGTGGTTCATCCCAACCATCTTCTAAACCAAACGAACTAATCACGATTTTTGGTACATGCGAGATAAATTTTTCTTCTGCTGGTTCAAAATATGGTTGTGGTTGCACAAAAAATTTATAAACACCTGGCATTTTAATCGTATAACTACTTTTCCATGCTTTATGATCAAGTTTTTTTGTTTCTTTCAAATCAAGTGGATTTTTTGCATTATTAATAAAAATCTGCGGTTTTTCCATCGTCATCCCTGTTTGTTCAAAAGGGTGTATAAATGAGATGTCAAATTCAACTTTTGTTTGTTGTTTATTTGAAACATTGTCAGTAGAGGGTAAAAAAGTTAAAAAGTGAGCATTCGCAGCGATTACAAATCCTAAGAAAATTGTAGTTATTTTTTTCATTTTAAAAAACCTTTCTTGTAAATTGTTGTGATTATATATA
The DNA here is from genome assembly GCA_049670825.1 of Arcobacteraceae bacterium. Classification (GTDB taxonomy): domain Bacteria; phylum Campylobacterota; class Campylobacteria; order Campylobacterales; family Arcobacteraceae; genus JAIOSF01. Next base: position 602 of record JBATTX010000200.1, read on the forward strand.
GCAAGTTCTTATATCAGTATAAATAAGTTATGTTCTTATATATTTTTGGCACTAAATTTGCTACAATACTATATGAAATGTCCATATTGCAATCACAGTGTAACTTATAAACTCAAAACAGGTCAAGAGAAGTGCTCTCGTTGTAAGCGTAAATTTAGTGCTCAAAAAATCATCTTAGAGCATAAAATAATAAACTGCTTTTGTGAAGATAAAAACATTTTTGAAACTTCACAAGATTTAGGCACAAATTATATAACAATTCAAAAACGATTTTTACTATACAGAAAATATCTCTCCTCTTATCTTGAAGAGCAATACTCATTCTATGAATCAAAAGAATATGATGAATATGTATATTTACCTAAAAGTAAAAAGAAAATCAAAGAAAACATTTTTGATGCACAAAATTTTTTAACATTTTGTTACGATGAAACAAAAGTATATAATCTTCTTATGCCAAATCTTAATAGATACAAACAACAGTTTCAAAATGACAATCTATCAGAGGTTTATTTTAAAGAATTTTCATCTTTTATGATGTTTAATAAGATTGCAAAAATTAAAAAAATAGATAATACCATTGTAAAATTTTGGATTTTTTTTGAAGAGTTTATTTTAAAATATAAAGGTATAGATAAAAAAAACTTTTTTTACTATTTAAAAGAGTGTGAGTTTAAATTTAATTATTCAAAAATTGAACAAAAAAATATTTTAGAAAGATTATTATTTGATTTTTAGAGAAGAAATTTTTATAAAAAACGTGAAAATTTATAAAAAATTATCAGTATTTAAAGGCTTTTTTCAAATTTAGATTTAACTTCAGAAATCTTTTAGCTTAAAAAATGAATATTTAGTTTATAATTTTAGTTAAGAATATGAGAAAAAAAAGAACCTTGAAATCCTATAGTTGTCATTGGCGTGCCACTTTTGGGTTTCAAGGAATTAAATGTTGTGTGCTCTAGTTAAAGAGTGCACCAATACTAACAAAAGAAACTTATCTTAAAATTAAAGGAAGTACAAATGGTGCTTAAGAAAACTGCAATAGCTTGTATTGCAATTATGTTATCTTTAAGTCTTAATGCAAATGCAAATGAAGATTTAGAAAAAAATGTTGAACAAAATACAGAAGTTGTTGATAACTGTGAAAAAGAATATTCAATGTGTTTAGAAAAATGTGACCAAGATGGTACGAATGACGCAGAAGCGTGTTATGATGCTTGTGATTTAAAACTCACAGACTGTGAAAACAAAGCAAAGTCTGAATAACTAATTTTATTCTTTTGATTCTCCTATTCTAATTACAATTACGGATAAAATGAAATGCAAAAAGACTCTATAATATTTATGTTGAAATCACATGGTGTTAACGAAGAAGATTTAGCCGCTTTTTCTTTAAAGCTAAGAGACAAAAGTTTTACAGTTGATGACTGTGATAAGCTTTTAGTGAAACTAGGTTATGAAAAACTATTTACTATTGAAGATGAAATATCAAAAAAAGGTAGTGACATCGAAGACGACGATCTTTATGCCGCTGAATTAGGTGATTTTGATGATGATGGCTATTCAGACTATGAATCTTTTCACAAAAAATCTACATTTGATGACTAATAGCTAATCACTAAAGATTAGCTATGCTACTTAACTAATTAAATGTTTTACACCTTATATACCTATACAATCTAAACCTTTACAGCACAATTTTTCTTGAATTTTAGTATACTTCCATTTACAATCTAAATTTTAAGAAAGGTACTTAATGTACAATCCAATCTCATCTGAGTTTTTTGACCAATTAACAGTTGCGATGCAACGAAAAATCCCCTCTACAATCGAATATTATCAAGATCAAGCACAAGAACAAAACAAAGAGCAACAAACAATCAAAGGTTTGGTGAAAACGATGGAGCTAATAGATGGTTTTGAATATTTAGTACTAGAATCAAATGAAAAGATAAAACTCTCATCTGTTGTAAAATTTAATGGCAAACGACATAGAAAGGACTAACTAGATGATTATCAATAGTGACTTTATCAATCGTATCATATACAATGATACACTCAACAAAACACAATGTAAAATTTTACATATCGATTTTCCTACATCTGAAAACTTTCACACAGAACTACTCAACAAAGAGATCTCTGAACATGATGTAAATAAACTGATACTTTTAAAAGGTATTGTTGCAGTCAAATCTCAAGAACAGATTCATAAAAATTACATGGAGATAATAGAGTTTAAAAAAAATAAGATAAAAGAAACAGCACAACCAACAACAACTGTAACAACCACGCAAAACACAAACACTAAAGAAAATATAAATGTAAGTATCTATTGTGATGGAGCATGTTCAGGAAACCCAGGAAAATCGGGAAGCGGATTAGCACTCTATAAAAATGGTGAAAAACCTACTTTATACTACGGAAATTATGACCCAAATGGCACAAATAACACTGCAGAACTCAAAGCTTTGTATAAAGCATTACTCTTAGCAGATG
>JBATTX010000201.1:0-6512 GCA_049670825.1 Arcobacteraceae bacterium
GTCTATTTGAGTTTGGACAATGGGTAATTGTAGCACCCAAATCTTTTATCTGTTCTAATTCTTTTTGATTAGCTTCTACACAATGGGTAAAACTTAAATTTTCTATATTTTTAAATTGATCTAAAAACTCACTAGGTTTTGCAAGTGAGTTGTGTTGGTCACGCATATCTTTAAAAAATGATTCACATTCACCATTTGAGTGAGTTAACCAATCATTCTCAGCTTTACTTTCTTGAAAATGTGCAGACACGGGCATCTTTCTTTCTCTAGCAATTTTAAGTACTTCTCTAATGAGAAATGGATGTGTAGAATATGGAGAATGTACTGCAATAGCAGGGATAAAGTTCTCTTTTGTATGAGCAACTGCAGATTTAAGTTTCTCTTGAAAATCCACAAATAAAGTATCTATCATATCAGGTTTACTTCCTAATATCTCAGTAAAGTATACTACATTTAACGGTGACTCTACACATGAATCCATATCAAATCCATATGAACTAATTGCCCCAATAGTGGTTGTACCATTTTCTATCATATTATTGAGTTCTTGATCTATGAGTTCTTTTGTCGCTTTCTCAATGAGTTCTTCTCTATTTTGCATAACAGAAAATAACCATTTTACAAAGTTTCCATATTGTAGTGTAGTTTTATTGGCAGAAAATTCTAAATGCACATGGCTATTAATAAGTCCTGGCATAAGTACAGAATTTTCTCCTAGATATTCTATAGTTTCATTTTTATATTTTATTTCAAATTCGTCAATAGTTCCTATATCAATAATCTTTTCATCAAATGCAATGGCACCATTTTCAATAATTGTAAATTCATTATTACATGTAAGTAACCATTTCGCTGATATAAATTTCATTAATTATTATCCTCTTATATTATTTTTGTTATTATACCAAAATATTATAATTTAAAGGAAACTAATGAAAATAGCAGTAATTCAAGGACCAAACTTAAATATGTTAGGTATTAGAGAACAAAATATCTATGGACCAATGACACTTGATCAAATTCATCAACAAATGAAAGCAAGTGCAGAGCAAAATGGAATAGAGTTAGAGTTCTTTCAATCAAACCTTGAGGGTGAAATCGTTGACAAAATTCAAGAATGTTTAGGAACAGTTGATGGAATTATTATCAATCCAGCAGCATATAGCCACACAAGTATAGCAATTGCTGATGCAATCTCTGCTGTATCTTTACCGGTAGTTGAAGTTCATATCTCAAATATCTATAAAAGAGAAGAGTTCAGACAAAAATCTATAACTGCAGGTGCTAGCTTAGGTGTTATTACAGGATTTGGGCCTTTTGGTTACCACATGGGTCTTATTGCATTAATGCAAATATTAAATGAGATGCAAGTAGCTTCTGAAGCACAACAAGTTACTCAACAAGAATCGTAATTTTTTAGTATGAAAAACTACATACTTCAAAATGAAAACGGTGTTTATTTTGAGTGTGGATATAGTTGTGATAATGTAATTTTTGTTAGTATTAGTGGTGATAACTATTTCATCACTGATGCTCGCTATGAGATAGAAGCGAAACTTATGGCAAAAAACTGTGAAGTGATTATTACAAATGACCTTATTCAAAAAGCAAAAGAGATAATTCAAAAAAGCAAAATTAAAAAAATAGCTTTTGATCCAAACGACTTTAGTTTTTTTACTTATAAAAAACTCAAAGAACATCTCGACATAAAATTTACCCAAAAACCTAATTTTTCAAAACTAAAAAGAATTATTAAAACTGATGATGAGATTAAACTTCTCTCTATGGCTATGAAACTAGGACGAAAAGGGTTTAAACGATTTAGTGAATTTTTACACAATGATGGCATCAATCAAAGTGAAAAATATCTATTCTTTAAAGCAAAAGAATTTATGAGTAATCATGGTGAACTGGAGTTGAGTTTTGATCCTATTGTTGCGATAAATGAAAATAGTGCAAAACCACACGCTTTACCTACAAATAAACTTCTAGAAAAAAATGATCTACTTTTAGTTGATGCTGGAGTAAAGTATGAACGATATTGTAGTGATAGAACGTGTTGTACAAGTATTCATAAAGACTTAAATTTTAAAAGAGCACAAATATTTAAGAAAAAGTCTGAACAAAAAGTGTATGATATAGTTTTAAAAGCACAACAAACTGCAATTTCAAAAGCTCGGTCAGGAATGAAAGCTAGCCAAATTGATAAGTTTGCACGAGATATTATTGAAAAAGCTGGTTATGGAAAATATTTTATTCATAGCACTGGACATGGTGTGGGGCTGGATATTCATGAATATCCAAATATCAATAGTAGAAGTGATGTTATTTTAGAAGATAATATGGTTTTTACAGTAGAACCAGGTATTTATCTAAATAATAAATTTGGTGTGCGTATTGAAGATACGGTAGTTTTAAAAAATGGAAAAGCTGTTATTTTATAACAGCTTTTTGCTTTTTACAAAGAGCTAGAGTTTACTCTAGCTCTTTTTTTTAGGTTTAAAATCTTGAACTTCATGTTCAAAGATATCCTCTTGTCTCATACTAATACCTTTCATATGACTAATAGGTACAGTAAACGCAACCCCATCACCACTTGTTGTGATATGTAGTTTTCTAATAATAGATTTTAAAATACCTTCAACAATCAATGTAGGTACCAAAAATAAAAGTAGTACATCTGTTTCTTCATGATTATGTCTAAAGATATTATCTAACTCAGCTAGTCCCATTCCTGAGGCATTTAAAATCGTAACACCACTGGCACCAGCTTCTCTAGCAGCATGAAGGGCATCATCTTTTTTATCCATAGGAACAATAACTACAACAGCAGAAAAATTGAGATTTAAAGAGTGTCTTAAATGTGTTGCATCAACATTAACTGTTGATAAACTCATATCATCTACCCCTTCAAGTGAACCATGTATTTTAACGGTACCTGTTTTTTCATCTTCATCTGCAATTTCACTATCACTTTTGATATGAAATCTTTCAGCAATAATACCATAAGTCATAACTGTAATCATAGGAAACAGTGAAGCAAAAGCAATAAGCCCAAAACCATCTAATAAAGGATCTCTACCAGGGATATTTGTAGCAAGCCCAATACCAAGAGCAGCCACAAGTGGAACTGTTACTGTAGAAGTAGTAACACCACCTGAATCATACGCTATTGGGATAATATGTTTTGGTGCTATAAATGTAAGCGCAATAACAACTGCATATCCAACAATAATGTAGTAGTGAATTTGACCGCCATCTACTATTCTAAATGCTCCAAGTGCAATACCAAAAGCAACACCAAAAGCAACAAATAATCGTAAAGACATATCATTGATACGTCCATCACTAATCTCTTTAGATTTTTTTGCAATAGCCATCAGTGCAGGTTCTGCCATAGTTGTAGAAAAACCAATAGCAAAAGCAAAAACAAAAATAATCCACACATTATTCATCTGAGTTAATTGGTATGCCATAGATTCACCTAGAGCAAAAAGTCCCATCTCTAAACCTAAAATAAATGCATATAAACCTAAAATTACAAGAATAAATCCAACAATAACAGTTTTTAAATTATCAATTTTCTTTTTTAATATTACATATTGGAAAAATAAAATTACCGCTAAAATAGGAACTACATCTTTTATAACGGCAATAATACCTAAAGTTACAGACTCAACAGTTATAACGGCAGATTGTGAAACTGTAGCTTCTACAACTACTTTTGCAACTTCAGTTGCATCTACGAATGAATATACATAAATTCCATATACTTGAACAAATATCATTGGAGTAAGTGATGCAAAAGCAATCAGTCCAAATCCATCTATCATTGGGTTTCTGCCTTTAATAGTTGATGCAAGACCAATACCAAGAGCAGCAACAAGAGGAACTGTAACAGTTGAAGTAGTAACTCCACCTAAATCATAAGCAAGTCCAATAATCTCAGGAGGAGCTAAAAATGTTACAGATACAACTGCAATATAACCGGCAATGATATAGTAATGAATAGGGTGCCCTTTGATAATTCTAAAAACACCTAATAAAATAGCAAAACCTACAGAACCAGCAACAACAAATCTGAGTGTATCGGCGTCAATCCGTCCACTACTAATACTAGCAGCTTTTTCTGCAATAACTGCAAGAGCAGGTTCTGCAATAGTTGTACCAAACCCAATCATAAAACCAAAAATAAGAATCCACATAGTAGATCCACTTTTTGCAAAGTCACGAGCTAGCCCTTCTCCCACTGGAAAAATACCTATCTCTAAACCTTGAAGGAAAATAGCAAGTCCTAAACCTACTATAATCATACCTATTGTTGTAGTTAACCAATCAGATGGAATATCTTGAATAATTGCAAGCTGAAAAAACAGAATAACTAAAACAATAGGAATTAAATCTCTAAACGACTCTTTTAAAAGTCGTAAGAAAAAATAAAATTGTGTCATTGAATACCTTTTTAATATAAATTATTGTTATTATAGCAAAATTTATATCATAGGCGAGTTTTACACACTTATTTGTAACTATTTAGTAATAGTGTGAATTTTTGTAAATCATCAGATTTACCAAGTAATACTAAGGTATCACCTTCATCCACTTTGTGATTGATCCCTCTTGAGTAGAAAATAAATTTATCTTGTATCTCTTTATCTAAAATACCAAGTAAAATTAAATTGTTATCTTCAATAATTGTAGTATCTTTTAAAAAGACATTATCAAAAATGGAGTCTTTTTCAATGGTTATTTCAGAAACTTCAATATTTGATGAACTAAATAAAATATTGTCCAAAATTTCTAAGATATAGGGTTTATTTAAAAGTCGAAATATTCGTAATGCACCTATCTCATAGGGATTGATGATTTTATTTGCACCTGCTAACAGCATAGTTTTATTATCTTGAGTAGCAAAAGACACTGAGATAATTTTTAAATTTTTATAAAGGTTACGTACGCTTAGCGTTACAAATAGATTTATATTTTTATGGTCGCTTACACAAAAAAATGCTTTGATGTCATTGTTAATCATATCAAGTGATTTTATATTTGTATCGTCCATCAGTGATATTCTTTTTATTTCATAACCTAAAGCTTTTGCTTCTTTTATAAGTTGCAAATCCTCTTCAATGATGATAATATGATACCCTTTTTGTACAAGAATACTAGCTATTTGGGCTGCTAATTTACTAAAACTAAAAATGACTACTTTGTTATCCATGTGTTACTCTTTTTTGAGGTTTATTGGATAAAAGGTCAATTTTGAGTTGCGAAATAGACTCTTTATTTCCGATGATTATAAAAATGTCTTTTTCTTCTATCTCATAAACAGTTTTTTTCGGGTTGAAAATAAATTCATTTCTATTTTGCGCTTTAATAACGCCTATGAGAGTAAGATTAAATTTATCCAAACTGATCTCTTCTAATTTATGCCCAATAAAATTGGAATTTCCAAGAATCTCAATCTCATCCATCACTGCACCTTCAGAGTTCAGTAAAATATCATCAATCGCTTCAAAAGCAACAGGTTGACCTACATATTCAGAAGCAACTAAGGCTGTAATCTCATTTGCTAAAATAACTTCAGAAGCTCCAGCTAAATAGAGTTTCTCTTTTGCTTTAGGGTCATTTGCTCGTGCTATTATTTGAATTTTTGGATTTAATGAGCGAGCAGTTAAAATAATAGATAAATTAACAGCATCATTATCAGTGATTGCTATAATTGTTGTAGCTCCACCACCATTGATCCCTATACTTTCTAAAAGTGTTGAATCTGTAGCATCCCCTTTTACTGCTAAAAACTTTTGGTTATCTGAATGTTTAAATGTTTCGTCATCTTGATCTATGATAATAAACTTTTGATTTACTTTTGTAAACTCATTTGCAAGTACTTTTCCCATTCTTCCAAATCCACAAATAATTATAAAATCTTTTAAACTATTTGCTTCTCCCATCACTTTTTCCTCTTTTAATATAAGAAGTTTTTCGCTTAATGCAGTTGTTACAATAGATGTAGAAAATGCAATAACACCCATTCCTCCTACAACTAAAAATAATGTGGCAACTCTTCCTTGAATAGTTACTGGACTAATATCTCCAAACCCAACAGTTGAAATGGTGATAACTGACCAATATATTGCATCAAAATAGTTATGGATGTTTGGATTTACTCCTGCACCTTCATAGATAAAAATAATTGTAGAACCAAAAGCAACAGCCATAAAAAACATAATAGCTAGAGTTAAAAATTCAAATTTTTTCTCTATAACTACATGTCTAAATTGTTTAATTGAGTTTGTGTATCGTAGAATTTTAAAAAGCCTAAAAAGCATGAGAATTCTTAAAATTCTAAGAGGTCTGTAGTATGGTAAAATTGCTAATAAATCTATAATAGACATTGGTGAAAAAATAAAAGATAGTTTCTCTTTTACTATTTTTTTCAAAGAAGTTTTAAAATAATAGGGCTGATTTAATAGTTGGCTTTTTTCGTAGTCACTGATAATATGTTTGTG
>JBATTX010000202.1:0-3085 GCA_049670825.1 Arcobacteraceae bacterium
ACAAATTCTGTAAAGATTTTTTTCCCACCTTTATCTTTGAATTCTGATAAATCTTTTCCGTTTAATTGTGGTTTAATAGGGTGATCAACAATAACAGCTTGTGTATCATTTATCCAAAAATAACCATTTTTACCATATCTACTCTCACTTACAATAGTTTTGATTCTATTTTGTAGTTCCTCTTTTGAAACTTTACCATTATCTCTCTCATACTCTTTTTGAATAATTGAAAAAATAAATTCTGTTTGTTCTTTTAAATATCGTGAAACCTCTTGTTTGATTTTTTCTGGTTCCGTTCTTTTTTGATATGATTCAAGAGTTTTTAATGCCATCGATACATAGTTTTGAAGTTCCGCTTCTTTATTTTGATACGCTTCTTCTCGGTATTGTTCAATATTAGCTTTACTCACAGCCCCAATATTATAGATAGCTTCTATACCAATAACTACAGCAATGGTTATGATTGTTGTAATTACAAGCATTAACAATTTCATTTTGATAGTAATATTTTTCATAAATACCCTTTTACATAGATTGAAATCATTATAGACTGATTTAGTTGAGTTTTAAGTGAAATGATATGATTTTTTTTTGAAATGATAAATAATGTTTACTTATTACACTACACACATATTACACAAAGAATTACTATACTCAACAATCAAAACAAAGGATACAAAATGAAAAAAATAATCTTAATATTAATGGTGATGTTCACAACATCTTTTTTAAATGCTGACATAATTGATCAAAATGGATTAAAAGACGGATATAACATTAAGTTATATACTAAAAACACACCAATTACTGGTAACAATGAGTTTTTTGTAACAATTGCCAAAGATGCAAAGGTAGTAGAAGATGCCAAAGTGAAAGTGAAAGTATTTATGCCAGAGATGCCAGGTATGCCATATATGGAATATAAAGCAAAAGCACAACTTGTTGATGGTGAATATAAAATGATGATTAACTTTAATATGGGTGGAACATGGCAGTATCATTTGAAATTTAAAACAAATGATAACAAAATACACACCGTAAGAGGTAGTGTAAACATTTAAGGCAAAATAATGATAAAAAAAATATGTTTGTTAGTTATAGGATTGAGTTACTATCTCAATGCAACTACAGTTGAAAATATCTTAGATTTAGTAGAAAAAAACAATGCCATTTTAAAAGCAAAGCAAAAAGCGGTTGACTCAAGTCATATCGATGCACAACTTGCCAACACTTGGAGTAATCCAACTGTTGGTTTAGGAGTTTCTGATATTAATCTGGATAGTCCAAGTAAAAGAGACATTGAAGCGATGCAAACGCAATTTATCACATACTCTCAATCAATTCCTACAAATGGTAAATTAGAGTTAGAAACTGATATTAAAAATAATGATACAAATATAAAGAGTTTAGAGTATAAAGAGTTTAAACAAAAGCTTCAATCTCAAGCACTTTTATATTCGTATAGTTTATATTATGAAATGCAAAATTTACAAATAATCAATAAATACATAAAAAATCTTGAAGATCAAAAAGAGCTTATGAATCTGTTGTATGAAAATGGTAAACTTGACCAAAGTAAACTTGTAACTATTGATATTAAATTATACAAGCAAAAATTATCACAACAAAAAATTGCTTATAAAATATCTAATATTCAATCAAGTTTAGCAAACATAATTTATCGAAAAATTGATACGGTGGAGTTCTCAAATAATATTCATAATTCTATGATTGATTTGGACTTTGTTTTAGAAAATCACCCTTTAGTCTTAATTGAGAAAGAAAAAATAAAACAACAAACCCAGCAAATAGAGTTAGAAAATAGAAAAAAAATATCTGATGTAAAACTTACAGTTGGATATTATCAAAGAGAAAGATTTGATGATTATCTCTCTTTTAACGTCGCTATTCCTTTAAGTATTCAAGGAATAGAAAAACTAAAAATACAAAAAAGTAAAATACAAAAAAATTCAACAGAAGACAAACTTATTGGTTTACAAAAACAAATAGAAACTACAATTGAAGATTTACAACAAAAAATAGTTTTGAGTAAACAAAATTTTGAATTGATTGAAAATAAGATGATTCCATTAAACGAAACATTATCTCAATCGCATAAAATGCACTTAAGTACTAATACAATGGATAGCATTAATATATATGAGAGTACAAATAGTAAATTAGAGTTGATGTTATTGGTAAATGACGAAAAGATGAATTATTTTACAGCTTTAGCACAATTATATTATTTTAAAGGGACATTATGAAAATAGTAAACAGTATAAAAATATTTTTTTTAGTTTTATTTTTACTTACAAATATTGAAGCCAAAACATTAGATGCAACACAGGTATTTAATAAAAAACTTGTAAAAGTTGAAAAAAAAGAGATAAAAATAAAGAAAAGTTTTTATGGAGATATTCAGATTCCTGAAGATGCTATCAAAGATATCAACATACGTTTTGATGGTTTTGTTGGTGATGTGCTGAAAAATCAAACTTATATTTATGTAAATAAGGGTGACAAACTATTTGACATCTATTCCGATGAAATAAATCTTGCTATGAATGAATTTTTATTAAGAGATAGAAATTTACGAAAAAATTATATAGCTAAGTTTCAAAGTTTTGGTATTGATAATAAAGTGATAAATAGATTACAAAAAACAAAAGATGTAAATGAGTATATCGATATTTATTCACCATATAATGGATTTATCATCTCAAAAAATATCACAGATGGTAGTTTTGTAAAAAAAGGTACATCACTATTTCAAATAGCTGATTTATCTAGTTTATGGGTTATGGCTAAAGTATATCAAAAAGATATACCATCTATTAAAAAAGATTTGAATGCAAAAATTACTATTGATGGTGTGGGTACAGTAAATTCTAAAGTTGATTTTATCTATCCAAATGTAAATCTTACAGATAAAACTGTAAATGTACGACTCAAAATAGAGAATAAAAACTTACAAATATTTCCAAATATGTTTGCAAAAGTATCTATAAACACAGTTTCAAAAGCTGCATTGGTATTACCAAAAACAGCTGTGTTGACAAAAGCAAATAAACATTATGTATTT
>JBATTX010000203.1:0-1852 GCA_049670825.1 Arcobacteraceae bacterium
GAAATTGGAGATACTATTACTAATTCTTTAAAAAATTTAGCATTAAAAAACAAGCTTAATAGAAAATTTATGGTACAATATATGGGTAATGTAAGTCAAATGAATAGTGTTTCTACAACAGGTAGATTGCGAAAATTATTTGCAAAAGAGTTAAAAGATGATATTGCATCTTTAGAGTTGAATTTAGTTGTAGAAAATTTAATGAAAAATTTAAAGTGAGTATTTAATGGTTGTTGAAACATTCTCTAGAAAAATTTTACAAAGTCGTATCTTTGATACTTATGTGGCTACAGTATTTTTTTCTTCAGTAATATTTTTTGTATTGAATTCTTCTATCTTTACTCCAATAGAGATGATGTTTGGAATAGTATGTGCAACAATTATCTTTAAGGGGATTGCAAATATCATGTTATCGATGACAATTTCATTTGTAAGTTTGGATAATGAACACGATAAAAATGAATTTAAAAAATCTACAGATGATTTAGAATCATTGATAAATGATTTAGCAATTCAAGAAGCTGCAATTCAAAGTAATAAAAACAATAAAAATATATAAACAAACGATAAGCGATGAAATTATCAGAAATTACAAATTCTTTAAGTGGAATAAATAAAAACTCATTATTAGATTCTATAGGTTTAAAAACTGACTTATCTCAAGATAAAGATAAATCTCAAAGTTTTTCAAATCTACTGAAAGAATCAATACAAGAGGTAAATCAAAGTCAAGTGAATGCTTATGAGGCTATGGATGAAATCGCAACAGGAAAAGTTGAAAATTTACAAAAAGCTGTTCAAAGAATTGAAGAAGCAGAATTGAGTTTAAAACTTGGGTTAGAAGTAAAGAATAAAGCTTTAGGTGCATATAAACAGATTATGGCTATGCAAGTATAATTTTAGATAAAGGATTATAAATGGGTTTTTTTGATGGTTATAATGTTGCAACTTCAGGTATGTCAGCACAAAGAACAAGAATAAATATAGTAAGTTCAAACATAGCAAATGCACAAACCACACATACGACAGATGGTGGTCCATATAAAAAGCAAAATGTTGTTTTTGAAGAGGTTCTTTTAGATTCAGTAAAAAATAAAGATAAAAAAATAAATTCTGATGCTATTGATCCTTTATCATTAAGAGGTGTTGGGGTTAAAGAGATTATTGATGCAAAAGATAAACCTATTTTAAAATATGAGCCAGAACATCCAGATGCGAATAAAGATGGATATGTTTCATACCCAAATATTAATCCAGTAATAGAAATGGTTGACTTAATGGAAGCAATGCGTTCATACGAAGCAAATGTAGCATCGTTTAAAACTCAAAAAGATATGGATACAAAAACACTCGATATCATCAAAATGTAGGAAACAATTATGTCCTCAGAATTATTAATGAATCTGGAAACACCAGTACAAACTAAAACAACAACAAAAAGTGAGAACACTTCTTTAAAAACAGAAAAAAAAGAAGGTTTCTCTTTATTTGATTCTTTAGTAAATGAAGCTAAAAACGATACAGAACAAAAAACTACAAAAAAAGATAATAAAAATACTCAAGAAAAATCAACTACACCAACCAATGAAGCTAAAAATGAGAATTTATCACTTGAAAAAAATCAGAATAATAATAAGCAAGAAGTAGTATTAAAAACATCGTCTGAAAAAGCCGACGCAGAAATCAAAAATGCCTCGAATCTAAAAGTAAAAAGTGAACCTCAAGAATCTTTAAAAACTATGGTTGATAAACTTGTTGATATCATTGTTTCCTCAGCTAAAGAAATTTTTGATACAAAAAATGTAACAGACTCAACTCAAACACAAGCTGTAAAAAACAAAATTAATCAACT
>JBATTX010000204.1:0-3665 GCA_049670825.1 Arcobacteraceae bacterium
TATAGATAACTTTTCTTTGTTCATTTGCAACATCATCATATTCAAGTAGGTGTTTTCTTGACTCAAAGTGCATACTTTCTACTTTTTTCTGAGCATTTTCAACTGCACGAGTTACCATACCTGATTCGATATGCTCACCCTCTTCAAGTCCAAGTCTACTCATAACCCCAGCAATTTTATCACTTCCAAAAATTCTTAAAAGATTATCTTCAAGTGATAAGTAAAATTGAGATTCACCAACATCCCCTTGTCGTCCAGCACGACCTCTTAGCTGATTATCAATTCTTCTACTCTCATGTCTTTCAGTTCCAAGAATCATCAATCCACCAAGCTCTAGACACTCTTTTGGTAATTTAATATCAACACCACGACCAGCCATATTTGTTGCAATTGTAACTGCACCTTTTTGTCCAGCATCTTCTACTATTTTCCCCTCTTTTTCATGCTGTTTTGCATTTAAAACAGTATGGGGTACTTTTGCTTCTTTTAGTAAAGCATGAAGGTGTTCAGACTTTTCAATCGAAGCAGTTCCTACTAAGATTGGTTGACCTGTTTTTGAAACCTCTTTGATTTTGTTACAAACAGCGATAAACTTCTCTCTTTCTGTTTTGTAAATAAGGTCATTTCTATCAATTCTTTGAATTGGCACATTCGTAGGGATAGAAACAACATCTAAATTATAAATCTCAGCAAACTCTGTAGCTTCTGTTTGTGCAGTTCCTGTCATACCAGCTAATTTAGAATACATTCTAAAGTAGTTTTGAAATGTAATATCAGCTAATGTTTGAGATTCATCTTGAATCTGTACACCCTCTTTAGCTTCTAAAGCTTGGTGTAATCCATCACTGAATCTTCTACCTTCACTTAATCTTCCTGTAAACTCATCTACAATAACAATTTCATTATTTTGGACAACATAATCTACATCTTTTTCAAAAATATTATGTGATTTTAATGCTTGATCTAAATGATGTGATAACGATGCATGTTCTAGTGAATACATATTATCTACACCAAAAAGTTTTTGAGCATTTAAAATACCATCTTCAGTTAAAAGAACACTTTTGTTTTTTTCATCTACTATATAGTCACCAGTTACAATCTCTGGTTCATCAGATCGTTTAGTTTCTGTTTTTTCACCTTTAGTAAGCGCAAGAGCAACTTCATTTGCTTTTAAATAATCAGTGCTTTTATGATTTGTTGGTCCAGAGATAATCAGTGGAGTTCTTGCTTCATCAATTAAAATTGAATCCACTTCATCTACGATTACAAAACTATATTTTCTTTGTACTTTTTCATCAAGAGAATAGTGCATATTATCCCGTAAAAAATCAAAACCAAATTCATTGTTTGTACCGTAAGTGATATCTGCATTGTATTGTTCTTTTCTAAAAGTTTCATCATGAATAGCACCAGTAAGTATCCCTACGCTGTATCCCAAGAAGTTATATAATGGCTCTAGCTCTTTTGCATCTCTTGAAGCAAGATAGTCATTCACTGTTACTACATGAACACCATCTCCAGTCATTGCATTTAATGCTACAGCTAAACTTCCTACGAGTGTTTTACCCTCACCTGTTTTCATCTCAGCAATTCTACCATCGTGTAAAACCATTCCACCGATAAGTTGCACATCATAGTGTCTCATCCCTAGAACTCTTTTACTTGCTTCTCTTGTAATCGCAAAGCTCTCATTTAAAACTTCATCTAAAGTTTTTGTTTTATTTTGTACTTCGCTTTTTAATTTATTAAAATTCTCTTGCAATTCTTCATCTGTTAAACTGCTAAAAGACTCTTCAAGTGCTGATATTATGGCAGCTCTTTTATTATATTTTTTTACTTGTTTGTCATTTCTGGTTCCAAAAATTTTTGAAAATATATTTACCATATTTGATTATTCCTTAATGAATTAGTTATTGTAATTAGTTTTTACCCAAGATTTTATCCAAATCTAACTGAAAACGGTTTTATAGTTCTTTTTTTATAGGAATAAAATACATTACAGTCTCATATATCCCTTCCATATAATGGCGTAAATAAATTTTATAATCTGTGTTTATAGCTAAAACCTTTTGAGGTATTTTGTACCAATCTTCTGCTTTATGGTAAATACATATTGCTAAAATAGGAGTATAATTTTTGATAATATTTCTTGCACCTTCTATTGCATCTTGTTCGGCACCTTCAATATCAAGTTTGATAAAATCAATTTTTTCATGTATAAGATTATCTAAGCTATTGATATTTAGTCCTTGATAATCATGCGAACAGTTATTTTGTGTGTCATTATTTTCGATCGTTTCACTTTTTTTATCTCCTAATCCACAATTGATAAACTCAATATTTTCATAAGAAATAAAATCTCTTTTTGCAATATTTATATGCAAACTATTTGGTTCTATACAATATATTTTTTTAAAATCTGGAAAGTTTTTTATAATATTTGGAAGAGTATCTCCAACATAAGCTCCCCCATCTACAAAAGTAATATTTGTAATAGGAGCAATTAGCTCACAATCAAAATATTGCTCTTCGTGATTGTTTGTAAATCCCTGCATAAAATCAAAATCAAAAGATATTTTAAAATTAATCACTTTTTCAAATACTTTTTTGGATTTTTTATCCGCTAATAGTTCAAAAGTTTGTTGGTATTGTTCTTTGTTATTTATAAAATCATCTTGAAAATCACTTATAAATGGAGGCTCTGCTAATATCAAATTTGAGTATTTGTAAAATGCCATATAACTTATATGAATATAACCCAATTCGTCAAGCTTATTTTTGACTTCAAGAGGACTTCCATTTGATACCCAAAGGATGATAGAATCTTTTGGTACATCATCAATTTTGAGTATCTCTTTTTTTCGTGAACTTTGTACTCTTGTAAAATCATCAATTATACCATCTACCTCAATATGTTTTAAAACACTTTTTGTAAGTTTATTGATTCCTAAAATATATTTTTTGATTGTTTTATTAGTTATAAATCGTTCAACTAAAGTTTTTTCTTTTATATTTATATAGTCTAGATTGATGATATTTTGCAAGTTATTCTCTTTTTATGAATGAAGTATTGTATTGTTAATTGTATCTTACTTATATTAACTTCCTAATGAAAGAAGACTAGAGTGAATCTATGAATGGTCTTGATTATTTACAATTACTAAAATGCCTTAATCAACATACATATTTCTAATAACTAAAAACTCTTCTAAATTAGCGAAAAATAAATCAATCAAAGTTGGATCAAAATGTTTCCCTTTTTGATCTTCAAAAAGTTTTAAAATTTGATCTAAACTCCAAGCTTTTTTATAACACCTATCACTTCCTAATGCATCAAATACATCACAAATTGCAGTAATTCTTCCATAAATATGAATATTCTCTTTTGATAATCCCTTTGGATAACCTGTTCCATCCCATTTTTCATGATGTTCTAAGGCTACAATTGCAGAAGTTTTGAGTATGTCTCGAGAGGAGCCTTTTAACATCTCATATCCCAAAGTAGAGTGTGTTTTCATTATTTCAAATTCATCTTCAGTCAGTTTTCCAGGTTTATTTAAAATAGAATCAGCAATTCCAACTTTTCCAATATCATGCATAGGAGAAGCGAGTTTTAATAATTCTGCTTCAGATTCCAAAAGACCTGCTAGTTTAGCTAAGAT
>JBATTX010000205.1:0-11336 GCA_049670825.1 Arcobacteraceae bacterium
CCAAGACAAGGTGCATCGCCACATAGATGTCTAAGTGATTATTTTTCAAGTGATTCATTTGATACCGTTGCATTTAGTTTTGTAAGCTCTGGTTTAAAAATCACAGATTTTGAAAAAGATATTTACGATGCAGGTAACTTTACACGATACTACCAAGTACATGGTTTAGGTGTAGAATTAGCTGAAGCTTGTGCTGAACTTGTACACAAGCAAGTAAGACTTGACCT
Source organism: Arcobacteraceae bacterium (assembly GCA_049670825.1). Lineage (GTDB taxonomy): Bacteria > Campylobacterota > Campylobacteria > Campylobacterales > Arcobacteraceae > JAIOSF01. Next base: position 228 of record JBATTX010000205.1, read on the forward strand.
AAATATTGTAGATAAAGAGAAACCAACATTAAATGATGTTCGTATGAAACAGTACCAAGGATGTCGATATAGTCCAGGATATGCAGCTTGTCCAGACCTTGCGATGAATAGAGATATTTTTGATCTTCTAAAACCTGAAGAGTTTGGAGTGGAATTAAGTGAAACATTCCAAATCCATCCAGAACAAAGTACAGTAGCAATTATTGTACCAAACAAAGAAGCAAAATACTTTAACGTATGATACTGATTCATACTGCTTTATTGTGTGAAGCACAGAGTTTTATTGAGTATTATAAACTCAATAAACTCAACTCTAAAATATATCTCAACGATCAGATGGTGATTTTGATTTCTGGAATTGGAAAACAAAATACCCTCTCAAATTTAGAGTATATGTTTGTAAACTACAACATCACAAAAGCTTTTAATATTGGTATAGCTGGGTGTAATGACACCACTGTACCAATAGGAGAACTATTTTGTACCAATCATAATTTAAAAAATATAAATACTTTACCACTTATTACAAATGATACGGTTACAACAGATTCAACACTAGAACAAAGTACACTTTATGATATGGAAGCACACTATTTTCAAGAGATTAGCCTACACTATTTAGAACCAAAAAATATCTATATATTTAAAATTGTGAGTGATTATCTTAGTTCTGAAAAACTCGCGAAAGATTATATAAAATTACTCATTTCCAAACAAAAAAAAATACATGAATTTCTTAAACTAAATTAAATATTATAGTGATATATTTATACTATTAAAAGGACAAAAATTGATAGAAACAAACATAAAAAAATTTAGACTTATAGCTCTTTTAGAAGGAATATCTTTTATTGTATTACTGTTCATTGCAATGCCAATAAAATATATGTTGGGGGAACCAATTGTTGTAAAAATCGTAGGGATGGCACATGGGGGATTGTTTTTACTATTTTTATATCTACTTTTTGTAACTGCACGAGAATTCAAATGGAACTTTAGTTTTATAAGTATTGCTTTTATAGCTTCACTCCTACCTTTTGGTACATTTTTTCTGGATAAAAAATTAAAACTTATTGATAATTAACTTAAACTTATATACTAAAAAATTATTTACTATACTAAATTAAATCAATTTAGTGTATAATTTATGCAATTTAAAAACAAAGAAGGAATTAATATGCCAAAAATTAATAAATATGTAGATATCGACCAAGTAGAAAGAGAAGCAAAGAAAGATTTAATAGACAGACATAGTCCGTTTATTCACTGTGCTGAAACTGCTACTGCTGGTGAGCCATTTGAAGTTACTGTAAAAATGGGTAACGAATACTCTCATCCAGATGATTTCGATCACTACATTGAGTCAGTTTCATTATTTAATGGTGAAACATTATTAGCAAAAGCTTCATATGTTCCAGGAACATTAGGTAATGTTAAAGCTCATAACACTACAACTTTTACAGTTATCCCTACAGGTAAAAAACTTAACCTTGTAGCTCATGGATACTGTACAAAACATGGTATCTGGGAAGGTACACCTGTAGAAGTAGCTGTTAACTAATATTAATTTTTAGTTAAAATACTTTTTAAAGGTAAGAGTTCAAACTCTTACCTTTTTTTATATCTAAAATTAATTACCATTTCTTAATAAAGAATCTAATATAATGAACTATAAAATTTAAATAGGAAAATAGATGTATTTTTTAGGAACAGATTATATTGTATCATCACTGTTATGGTTGCTTGCAATATTTGCATTTGCTTTTACATTTAGAAAACAAATTGCAAAACTGTTTTACAAAAAAACTACACTCGATCTTTTTATCAGCAAACTCAGAACTTATCTAGATAAAACATATCCGGGTATACAATTTGATTATGCAATTATTGCACAAAGTAAATCTGAAAAAAATCCTGAAATACGAAAATCGATTATTGCTACGAATCTTATTAATCAATACAAAAAAATACCATTTGATTCTTCTAAATATCCGAAATCTACACCAACCTCTTTACATAATTGGAGTAGTTATGTCTTTCATTGTGAGCCAAATAAAAATAAACTTCCATCAGACTGGGGGCAAAGAAAAAATGCAATTCTTACACGAGACAGTGCACAATGCCTTCGATGTACGAAACACTTAACAATAAACACAGTAGTTCCACATATGATAAAACCACTTGAAAATGGGGGAAAGTACCACTTAGAGAATCTTGTAAGTATCTGTAAAGATTGTGAAATACTCATCACAAATAATCAAAAAAAACTCTCTTCTCTTGATATTATTCACGATATCAACGAGATAGATGAAAAAAGCTAATTAGAATATCTAACCACATCTTTAATAAAACTTTGATATTATATTGTACTTAATACAAACAATCAAAGGAATCTTAGCATGACTATACTTGATGGTAAACAATTATCAGATAAAATCAGATCAGAAGTAAAAAATGATGTAAAAACATTACAAGCAAAAGGGGTAACTCCAGGTTTAGCTGTAGTTTTAGTAGGTTCTGATCCTGCAAGTGCTGCTTATGTAAATATGAAAAGTAAAGCGTGTAAAGAAGCTGGTATTTATAGTATTGCACATGAGATGCCAGAAACAATCTCTCAAGAAAACATTTTAGAGATCATCACAATGATGAACAAAAATCCAAATATCGATGGTATCTTAGTACAACTTCCACTTCCTTCGCATATTGACACAACAGCTATCTTAGAAGCTATCGATCCTAAAAAAGATGTTGATGGATTTCACCCTTACAATGTAGGAAGAGTAGTAGCTGGACTAGATGGATTCATCCCTGCAACTCCATATGGAGTAATGGAACTTTTAAAAGAATATGATATCGATCCAAAAGGGAAAAATGTCTGTGTAGTGGGTGCTTCAAATATTGTTGGGAAACCTATGGCAACACTTTTATTAAATGCAAATGCAACAGTTGATATTTGTCATATATATACAGATGATTTAAAAAAACACACTCTAGCAGCGGACATTATTTGTGTAGGTGTTGGATATGTAAATCTTATCACTGAAGATATGGTAAAAGATGGTGCTATTATTATTGATATTGGTATCAATAGACTAGAAAGTGGAAAACTTGTAGGTGATGTTGATTATGCAAATGTAGCTGACAAATGTTCTTATATCACACCAGTTCCAGGTGGAGTAGGACCAATGACAATTGCAATGTTATTAAAAAATACTGTTAAATCAGCAAATAAAAGAGAAGTAAAAGAGTCATAATGAATATTTTAAAAAAGCTCTATAATTGGAGTAGCTCATGGACAGGAACAGTTGTAATTGTTCTTGGGATTATATTTTTTGTTGCACAGGCATTTGTAATCCCTAGTGGAAGTATGAAAAACTCACTTTTAGTAGGTGATATGCTTTTTGTAAAAAAATTCTCATATGGTATACCAACACCAAGACTTCCTTGGCTTGAGTGGCAAGTATTGCCAGACTTCAATGGTAATGGACATCTAATAGAAGGTGATAAACCACAAAGAGGTGATATTGTTGTATTTAGATACCCTCACAACGAAAAAATTCACTATGTAAAAAGATGTGTAGCTACTGGTGGAGATATTGTATTTGTTGAAAATAAAAATCTTTATATCCATCCTCAAGAAGGAAATGAATATATTATCGAAAACTACCAAGGGTACAACCTTAAAAAAGTAGAAGATAAACTATTTGTAGAAAACCCTTACAAAAAAGATCATCCAGGGATTCATAACGATGAAACTGTTCAATCTTCTCCATATAGACAAATTTTCAATACAATCCCTACAGAAGTTCCAGAAGGTGAATTTTTTATGATGGGTGACAATAGAGATCATAGTAACGATAGTAGATTTTGGGGAACAGTACCTTACAAATTTATAGTTGGAACTCCTTGGTTTGTATACTTCTCATGGGATGAAGATAAAAAAATCAGATGGGATAGAGTATTCCAAACACCAGAACAATTAGAAAATACAAAATATGTAGACAACAAAACAAATCACACAGAGGGGATATATTAATGAAGTACTTTATAGGTGCAGATCATGCAGGAGTTGATTTTAAAGCTTTTGTAAAAGAGTTATTTGAAAAAAGAGGTCATGAAGTGATCGATATGGGTCCATCAACAAAAGATAGAGTTGATTATCCAGATTTTGCAGCAAAAGTATGTGAAGAAGTTTTAAAAAATGAAAATAGCAAAGGTATTTTAATTTGTGGAAGTGGTATAGGGATGTCTATGGCTGCTAATAAATTTGATGGTATTCGAGCAGCACTTTGTCACAATGAGTATTCAGCAGTAATGGCAAGACAACACAACGATGCAAATGTATTATGCCTAGGAGAAAGAGTAAGTGGTCCAGGGATGATTGAGGCAATCGTTGAAGCTTGGGATACGAACTCATTTGAAGGTGGAAGACACGAAGGTAGAGTTGAGAAAATTAATGCTTTAGCTAAAATTGGAAGTTGTAGAGTATAATAAACAACTTTTTAAAAGGATTCTAAAATGACACGAACTCCACCTCCTGAAGATTGGGTAGTATACGCTGTAGTTTTAAGTGTAGTTGCTGCTATTATGTTTGGGAAATATTTAATGACAAGAGGTGATAAAGATGAATTTATCAGCTCCAACAATAAACCAAAAAATGAAGACGTGAACAAAAATGATTAATCCAAAAATAGTAGACTATATTTTTAGTTCTGCTTCTATTCAAAGATGGAATGACTATCCACGCATGGTTGACTTGGTTGAGTTAGATAAACAAGCTCACAAGTTCATCATCGCATTTTTTATCGCAAAACTCGAAAAAGATATAAATTACACACATCTCATTGAAGCTGGAATTTTTGAATTTTTACGACGTGTTGTTGTAACCGATATACGCCCTGATGTATTTCGAAAAGCTTTACAAAAAAAAGGCAAAGAGATAAATAGTTGGGTTCTTGGGAAACTAGAAAGTTCACTTATCGATATCGACAATGGTAGTTTTTTTCAAAAATTCAAAGACTATTTAGAAGATAATTCTATGTATAAAAAAGAGCGTTTTGTTTTAAAAGCAGCATCTTATTTAGCTACAAAGTGGGAATTTGACATTGTATATCAAACAAGCCAATTTTTAAATGATATAGATGAAGTAAAAAAAGAGGTTGATGAAGAGATAGAAGATTATTATGAGTTAATTGGTGTAAGAAAAATAGCTTTAAATAAAAAACTATCAAAAATCGTTGATTTAAGTGGACGACTTCGATTTCAAAAAAGATGGGCACAAACTCCAAGAATACCTGAAACATCGGTTTTAGGACATATGCTTACTGTTGCACTCTTTGGATATTTTTACTCTTTAGATATAAATGCTTGTGATAAACGTTTACAAAATAACTTTTTTGTTGCCCTATTTCATGACCTTCCTGAAGCACTCACAAGAGATATAATAAGTCCTGTAAAATATAGTGTTGATGAGTTAGCAGATATTATTGCAGAATATGAAGTAGCACAAATAGAAGATAAAATTATGCCTTATATTCCCGATGATTTGAAAGAGGAATTTTCATATATCTTAGGACTTGATGAAAATAATTTTAAAGATGAGTTTGAAAATAAAATAAGAGAAAATGGAAATATTACAGTTGTAGAAGAGATGCAACGATATAACCTAAATAGATATGATGCCATAGACGGAAAAGCATTAAAACAGTGTGACAAGCTTTCTGCATTTATAGAAGCAAGCCTTTCTATATCACATGGAATAAAATCAAAAGAACTCCTCCAAGGAAAAAAACAAATTATGCAAGCCTTAGGAAGTGTAAATGGTGTAGATTTTCAAAAAATTGCCCAAACAATTGATGAAGAGTTTTGTACAACTGGAGTAACACAAACAAGAATGGATCTGTAATATGGAGTTTGCTTTACTAATTATTGTCTTCTTTGTGGTTCTTTTTTTTATTGTAAGTAAAAAAAGTTATAAGATAAAAAATAGTGCTATAAAAAAAGAAGAGATTATTCAACAGTACGAAAATGATTTAAAAAATATATTATCACAATATACTGATGATAAAACAAAACAAATAGAAGAAAAAAAGATATTTTTACAAAACTGTAATAGTGAACTTTCACGAAATATCTTTTTTACCCAAGAGGAATCTCTTCAAATTTTACAAAGACTATCAAAACTATGAAAAAGAAAATATATTTTATCACTGCAACCAACACCGATGTTGGTAAAACTTACGCCTCAGAACAATTTTTAAAAAAGTTTGCAAAAAAAGGCCAAAAAGTAGGATACTTTAAACCTATTGAAACTGGTGTATCTGATGCTCCTCTTGATGGTTCAAAACTTTTAAAAGTAGCAAAAAATTTAAATCCTGATTTTGATTTTACTATCGATGAGATTGTACCCTATCAGTTTAAACTTCCAGCTGCTCCTTTTGTAGCTAAAAAAAAGAAACCTATTCAAATAGATGCAATTTTCTCTCAAACAGCAAAACTTCTTCAAAAATGCGATGTACTTATCATTGAAGGTGCAGGTGGATTGATGGTGCCAATTTTAAAAAACTATTTTATGATAAACTTAATTAAAGATTTTCAAGATAAATTTGATTCTAAAACTATATTAATATGCTCAAGTGTATTAGGGAGTATCAACGATACCCTACTTTCACAAAATGCTTTAAATCAATATAACATAAACTACAAATGGTATATAAACTTACATAAAGATAAAAAAGAATTTCGAAAAATCACTCTGCCTTTTTATAAAGAGTATTTCGATAAAATATCTTTTCTTTAAATAAACAATCAAGGTCATAAATGAAAATATTACTTTTTATCTCATTAGCGATTAACTTTTTATTTGCTACAGCTAATCTACAATTACAGACAACACAAATTTTTGATGTTACACCAACAAATGCAAAAATAAACATCCCAAATCTTATAATTGGTCAAAGTGGAGTTATTGTAAGAAATCTTGAAAATAATAGCATCATCTTATCACAGGCTATTGTTACTCATTCTACAAATGATGGTTCTCAAATTAAATTTGTAGATGTTGATGTGTTAAAACAAGATGCAATCCCTACAACACTATTAAAAGTATCAAATGGCGATGAATTTATTTTAAATCATCTTTACAATACAAGCTTACTAATTGCACCAAATGAAAAAGCAAAATTTGCAGTAAAAGAACTGTTTCCTAAACAAAATTTTGTAAGTGAAGATTTTTTTGCATCAAATTTAAAACTTAATAACACACCTGTACCAACAAAAGAAACTTTTATAAATTTTGCACAAGCGCAACAAATAGGTACGCTATTTTTTGTAGTACAAAACAACCTATTTATCGTAGATAGTCTTTCATTTAAAGTAATAGATACTATTCTTATACCAAATGACGATGACTCTACAAACGTTCCTTTTCTTACAAAAATTGATGAGATTAAAACTGGAATATTTAACTTTGGGTTTAGTAAAAATAAAATTGAAAACTATGACCTTTACTATTTAAAACTATTGGAGATATTAAAATGATACAACAAACACATATCGATACATTTATTAGTATCGTAGGTGATGAAAATGTAAAAAGTGACAAAGCTCACTTAATCGCATACTGTTATGATGCTACAAAATCACGGTTTGAACCAGATGCTGTAGTATTCCCTAAAAATGAAGAAGAGATAAGTAAAATACTTAGCTACTGTAATGAACACCGAATTATCATAGTACCTCGAGGTGCAGGAAGTGGATTTACTGGTGGAGCACTACCAGCAAGTGGTGGAATTATCCTTTCACTAGAAAGACATATGAATCAATTACTTGAAATAGATATGCAAAATATGGTAGCACGGGTGCAACCAGGACTTGTAAATATGACATTTCAAAAAGCTGTAGAAGAAGTTGGTTTATTTTACCCTCCAGATCCAGCAAGTGAAGAGTACTCAACTTTAGGTGGAAATGTAAGTGAAAATGCTGGTGGTATGAGAGCAGCTAAATATGGTATTACTAAAGATTATGTAATGGCATTGCGAGCAGTATTACCAAATGGAGATATTATTCAAGCTGGTAAAAAAACGATCAAAGATGTCGCTGGATATAATATTGCAGGTATTTTAACTGCGAGTGAAGGTACTTTGGCTGTTATTACAGAGATTACTCTAAAACTTATTCCAAAACCAAAATTTAAACAAACATATATGGGAATTTTTCCAGATGTTACTAGTGCAATGAATGCTGTGTTTAAATCTTTAGCTTCAGGAGCAAATCCAGTAGCAATGGAATTTTTGGATGCCCTTGTTATTCAAGCTTTAAGAGAAAAATTAAATGTAGATTTACCAGCAGATGCGGGTGCTGTTTTAGTTGGAGATGTTGATGGAAGCTTACAAGATGAAGTAAATTTTCAACTTGATACATTAGAAAAATCGTTTAAAGAAAATGGTGCAAAAAGTTTTGTAATTGCAACAGATGATGAACACGCAAAAAAACTATGGTTTGCAAGAAGAAATGCAAGTCCTGCTGTTACTATTTTTGGAACTAAAAAACTCAATGAAGATATATCAGTTCCTCGAAGTATGCTCCCTGAAGCTTTAGAAAAAATCTATCAAATTGGAGACAAATATGGTATGCAAGTTCCATGTTTTGGTCATGCTGGTGATGGAAATATTCATGTTAATGTTATGGTAAAAGATAAAAATGATCCAAAACAGATGGAAGATGGACATAAAGCTATTGAAGAAATTTTCCAACTTGTTGTTGATATGGGTGGAACCTTAAGTGGTGAACATGGAATAGGAACAGCAAAAGCTCCATACATGAATATCGCATTTAATGAAGCAGAGATGAATTTGTTTAAAAGTATCAAAAAAGCTTTTGATCCAAATAACATCCTCAATCCTTTTAAAATGGGTCTGAATTAATTGAACATGTTAAAAAGGGTATTTGATTTTTTCAATGACGATACCCCTTACTATGCTGCAAGTTTAAGTTTTTTTACAATTTTTGCAATATTACCTTTAATTGCGCTGTTAATTGTAATAATCTCTAATATTCCAACATTTTCAGAACATCTTGACACTATTATGTTATATATTTTAGATTTTATTAATCCTACACATTCAAGTTCACTTTCAGCACAAATAACGCGTTTTTTAGCAAATACAGAAAAACTAGGACTTATTGGGATCGTATATCTTTTATTTGTATTTACAATGTTTTTTAAAGACTATGAATATATTGTAAATAAAATACATGGTGTTACATCAAGAGCACTCTATAAATCTTTTTTCCTATATATTAGCTTCTTAATTGCTATTCCTATTTTATTTTTTATTTTTATTTTTTTATCTACTTTTTCAAATATATCATTTTTACTCTATATCTTTACATCACTTTTTATTTGGATTGTATTTATAGTTTTATTTATGGTTTCAGCAAATAAAAAAATTACTTTTGGAGCTGCTGCTTTATCAAGCTCACTGACACTAGTAACATTAAGTGTTACAAAAACATTGTTTGGATATTATGTTAGTGCAAATACGACTTATGCAACGATTTACGGATCATTTAGTGTTGCATTATTTTTCTTTTTGTGGATATATATCTCATGGAACATATACCTTTATGGTACAAAACTATGTTCAATTTTAAATAAGGCACAACTATCAAATGAAAATTAAATCGATATTTTTATTCTTAATACTTTCTAGCATAACTCTTCTTGCAGCTGAAAATACACCTTTAGTAAATCTTTCAGTAGCTGCTGTTGAAAATCCAGCACAATTTGTAAAAACAATAAATATAGCAATCATACTAATGCTGTTTGTTTTAGCACCAACGCTATTATTAATGGTAACAAGTTTTACTCGGCTAATCATTGTATTTGGACTTTTAAGACAAGCTATGGGGCTACAACAATCACCTCCAAACCAAATTATTATATCACTGAGTTTAATTTTAACAATCTTTATCATGGAACCTTATGCAAAAAAAGCTTGGGAAAATGGTATTGATCCATATATGAAAGAAACTATTGGATATGAAGTAGCATTTGAAGAAAGTGTTGGACCATTTAAAGAGTTTATGATTAAAAATACAAGAGAGAAAGATTTAGCACTTTTTTATCGAATTAAAAAACAAGAAAACCCAAAAAATATAGAAGATGTACCTCTTACACTTCTTATGCCAGCATTTATTGTGAGTGAGCTTAGAACAGCATTTGAGATAGGTTTTTTAGTATTTTTACCATTTTTAGTTATTGATATTATTGTGGCATCTATTCTTATGAGTTTGGGTATGATGATGTTACCCCCAGTTATGATATCTTTGCCTATTAAACTTATTTTCTTTATTATTATTGATGGATGGCATCTGATTATTGGGAATCTCGCGCAATCCTTTAAATAAAAAATTGCAAGTATAAAATTAAATATTTATTCTTATATACCGAGGAAACTCATCTTTAATTTTTTCATCAATTATTACAGGAAAATTTTTTAATATATTTTCCTCATTTTGATCAAATAAGTCTTTGTCACCATCTACAAAAGTAAGTTGCTCATAGCTACCATCTTTTAAAATAGTTACTCTAAAGCGTAAATTTCGTACATCTTTAGTTGTATTAGAATCATTTTGCAGCACAATACTACTTTTAAGTTGAGATTCTAAATTATTCAAAAAAGTTTTTAGCATTACTCTATCAACACTCTTTTCTTTTTGTACTTTTTCTTGAACTTCTGGGATAGGCTCTTTTACTTTTTCTATTATAGGAAGAATCTCTTTTTCAATTTTTGGCTCATCTATTTTGAGACTTTGTGTTGTATTCTCATCAAAATTTGTTTTTACAATATTATTAGTTTGATTTGTATCAATAACTTCTTCAATTACTTCTTCTGGAATTTGGTCTATACGCTCTTTTTCTCTAACGATAAAATCATTAATCTCTTCAGGAAGTTTTTGAACCACTTTAAAAAAATTTTCAACGGAAGTTGTCGTTTCATCAAAAAATTTTTCTATATGGTTTGCTTGTGAATATTTATCATAAATAAAAAAACCTATACATAAAATAATGACTAAAACTAAAACAATAATTGTATCTTCAAAAAA
>JBATTX010000206.1:0-1820 GCA_049670825.1 Arcobacteraceae bacterium
GAAAAAGAGTTTAAACAATCATAATAAATCGTATTGTAGTCACCATGTGGAAAATATGTAATCATATTTCTAGCATATGAAACACAATAATCTAGTTTTCCTTTATTAAGTTTATATTTTGTAGATACAGTAGTTGTGTACTTTGCAGATCCCGATTTAGTATTAAATAAAATATAAAAAGATTTCCCATTTAGAATCTTAAAAAAGTCGTTTTTATTATAGGTACATTGTGCAACAGCTTCATTATTTGAATCAATAAAATTACAGTTATTTGGTTTTACTATCAACTTCTTTGATACAAATACTATTGATTCTAAATCTTTAAGTCTATATTTACCCTTTGATTTTAGTATTAAAATTAGATCTTCACTCTCTTTATTTCCTAAAAATTGAAACTCTAATTTTGTTTTGACATAAGTATCTCTTTTTACAACAGTTGCATAATCAAACCCTTTATAGTGAGTACTATTTAGTTCTATATTATTAATACCATTAAAAGAACATCCAGTAAAAAAAACTACACTTAGTAAAACCAAATATTTTAACATACGATATTATTCCGCAATTTTAGATTGCATATATCTATACCAAGTTATATCAGAAAGCAATGTAGACTCAACTTTTGGATATGTATATCGAATTTCATATTTATCAAGTGATGCTCGTATCTCTTTTAATCTATCGATACTTCTTTCTTTCCATCGAGTTGATGTATATGGTGAATACCATCGTAATCCTGTTAGAGAAGATAAATCTGCTTTATCATCTGATTCAATCAAAGCTAAAAAATTATATTCATAATTTTCATAATAATATTTTGTAACCATATGACTTGATTTTGGAGTCACATTTAACTCTCCAATTATTCCATCTTCATTAAAATTAACAATGATACTCTCCCCTACTCTATTTGTTTTAGGAACACATTCATCAAATTTTCTTAATGCAACACTTCTTCTTCCTTCATATGTTCCTAATATAGTACCTTTAAAACAATCATTAATGATTGATAGATTTGATAAATTACTATTACCATACTTATTAATAAACTGTTCCGTCTTCCATTTTTCATAATTAGCAGAGGTTGTATCAATTACAAACCATCGAGATGTGTTTTTTAATAGATTGTATCCACCTTTGTTCAGATCCTTTTTTGCAGTAATCGTTGTACTATGAATTCCTGTAGCACATCCACTTAAAATAGCTCCTACAGAGAGTGCTACAAGTGTTTTTGTTAATAAGTTTGTATTTTTAATCATATATATTCCTTTTATTCATCTATAGCTGAATGCTTTAAAAATAATATAACAATACACTTTAAATAAAAATTAACCATAAGGTGAATTAGTGAAAATTAATGAAAATATCGATGATGTACTTGAGGATGAAGATGAATTGTACAAAAAAGTTTCTCAGAATGTTAAAAAATTAAGAAAAGCACACAATATGTCACAACTCAAATTTTCTGAAAACATTGGATTTAATTCTGTAAGTTTTTATTGTGACTGTGAAAACAATAAGAATGGTAAACACTTTAATTTACTACATGTAGTAAGAATCTCAAAATACTTAGATATTGATATAAATACAATAGTTAACTAGGTTTATGGGCATTTTTTAATCTACTTAATATAACTACAAATATTTTTGAATGAGATATGCTAGTTTGCTATCTCTGTTTTTTATAACATATAGAACAAAAAATCCTATACTAAAACTAAATGCTGCTACGGTATATTCTTCTATACTATGTGCAACTGAAAATATGTATGATGCTGGAATAAACATTGTTATGAATAAAAATATATAGGCTCTTCGTG
>JBATTX010000207.1:0-2170 GCA_049670825.1 Arcobacteraceae bacterium
AACCCAAACCAATTTGCAATGACATTAACTTTATTTGATGGGACAACTTACAGTGTGGGATGCAATGACACAAAATTTTCAATACAAAGTATTTCAAAAGTTTTTACATTTACAAAATCATTAAATATTTATAGATCAGAGTTATATAATAGAGTAGGAAAAGAACCATCAGGGAATCCCTTTAATTCATTGGTGCAGTTAGAATATGAAAATGGAAAACCACGAAATCCATTTATCAATGCAGGTGCTATTGTTGTTACTGATTCATTATATAGTCATTATAAAACAGCAGATAATACTACGGATAAAATATTACAATTTATAAAAGATATTTCAAATAACCAAAGTATATCGTACAGCGAAGAGGTATGGAAATCAGAGTATGAGTGTGGATTTAGAAACTTAGCCTTAGCAAATCTTATGAAAAGTTTTGGTAATTTTGAAAATGATATTGATGATGTAGTAAAAACATATTTTAAGCATTGTTCTATAGAGATGAGTACACAAGAGTTATCACGATCAATGTTATTTTTAGCAAATCACGGAGTTGATCCTATTACACAAAGAAGATTTATCACACAAAGTCAAGCAAAACGAATCAATGCTATGATGCTTACTTGTGGACATTATGATGCTTCTGGAGAGTTTGCATTTCATGTTGGGCTTCCTGGGAAAAGTGGAGTTGGCGGTGGTATTGTTGCTGTTGTGCCAAATCTTATGAGTATTTGTGTATTTTCGCCTAGATTAAATGCATGGGGAAATTCACTTGTGGGTACAAAAGCATTAGAGCTATTTACAAACAAAACAGCACACTCAATATTTTAAAGTAACACTATGAAAAAATATATTCTTTTTGATAACGACGGGGTGTTAGTTGAAACAGAGATGTGGTACTATGAGGCAAGTTTAAAAGCACTCAAACAGTTTGATATCGATATTGCTTTTGATGAATATATGCGTATTATGGCTGAAGGTTCAACAGTATGGCAAAAAGCACTTAAAAAAGGGATATCTCAAAAAGATATTCATAGAGCAAGAGATGAACGAAATCTTTATTATCAAGAGTTTTTAAGAACAAAAGATATTGCTATAGAAGGTGTACATGATATTTTAGAAGAGTTATCAAAAAAATACAAAATGGCAATCGTAACAACATCAAGACGAGTTGATTTTGAGATTATTCATAAAAGTAGAGGAATTACAGATTTTATGGATTTTGTATTATGTGAAGAGGATTATAACTATTGTAAGCCTCATCCTGAACCATATTTAACTGGATTAAAGAGGTTTAATGCTACTAAAAGTGAAACAATCATAGTTGAAGATTCAGAACGAGGTTTGACCTCTGCTTATCGGGCTGGGATTGATTGTGTGACTGTAAAAAATGAGTTTACAAAAACGCAAGATTTTAGTAAATCAAGTTACACAATTGATAAACTGAGTGAATTACTTAACATTCTGGATTAAAATAAATTTTTAATAAATTAAAAAATGCTATACTATAATAGATAAAAAGTATAAAGAGAGAATAAATTGAAAATATTATTGCTAGAAAATGACCTAATACTTCAAAAATCTATAAAAGAGTATTTAATAGAATTAGGTCACCAGTGTATAGCGTGTCACTATAAGCAAGATGCAAAACTTTATTTAGAAGAGACTGTATATGATTTGTTGATTTTAAATATTGATGAAAAATCTTATGACGGTTTGGAACTTTATGAAGAATTTAAACAATCAAATTCTAGCACACCAGCTATGTTCATTAGTTATTTGACGGATATAGAAACTATCTCAAGAGCTTTTGATATGGGTGGCTCAGAATATTTAAAAAAACCTTTCCACTTAAAAGAGTTGGCTTACCGTATTCAAAAGTTAGCAAAAAAAATTGACAATATCAAAAGAGAGCATATTCTTTTAAGTCCAAACTACAGCTACATCAAAAAAGAGAATAAACTTTTATATAAAGATGTGATACAACCACTTACAAAAAAACAGTTAAGTATCATTGAGTGTTTATGCAAAAACTTAGGAAGTATCATTAACTTTGATATTTTTAGAGAGTATGCTTGGGGATCTGACCTTGTAAGTGATGCTACTATTCGAACAGAGTTAAGTAGGTTACGAAAAGTACTTAAAGAGGATTTTATTCAAAATAATAAAGGGATAG
>JBATTX010000208.1:0-6584 GCA_049670825.1 Arcobacteraceae bacterium
AGATAAGGAGATTTTCTTCCCAACTCTTTTTCATATAATCTAACTGATGCAATAATAGTAATACTATCTGCAATATTTTTAGAAAGTGAAATAACACCTTTAGCACTCGATAGATGAGATTTTAAAAAAGCTTTTTCAGTATATGTTTCTTCTTTGATATAGTAAGGATAGTTATATTTTGTTGCTATTTGCTCTATATCATCTCGTGGGTCAACGATTACAAATGGTATATGATTTTGTTTAAACTGATCAGCAAGTTGAATACTATATTCATTGTGATTAAATATTACAAAATGATTTCTTAATCTTGCTATTTTATATAACATATCTCGCTCCTTATATAAATCTAAAAATTTCCCTTTTACCATAACTTGAATCAAAGCAGTAATGGATAATGTAAATATCAAAAACCCAAAAATTATTAGGGTAATTGTAAACATTCGTCCCGCTTGAGAGATATGATTGATTTCTCCAAAACCTACTGTTGTAAATGTTATACCTGTTTGGTATAAAGCATCAAGTAGTGGAAAATCGTCAATGATCATATACCCAATGGTACCTATCATCATTATTAGTTGTAAAAGTATTAGGGGAAGTCTAAAGTGTTTGAATTGAGAGTAAATCTCTTTATCTAAGCTAAACTCTGGTTTGGTAACTCTATATTCCCAACCCAAAGCTTTTTTGATGTTTCTTATGCGTTTCATAAAAACATCTTGTTTATGTTATGAATTCTTTTTAAGAGTTCTAAGTTCTTTAGCAGAAATTTTAATCTTTCTTGTTGTTCCATCTTCTAAACTGATTCTAACTGTTCTTAAGTTCGGTAAAAATTTTCTTCTTGTTCTATTTTTAGCGTGACTTACATTGTTCCCAGACATTGGGCCTTTTCCAGATAGCATACATCTTCTTGCCATATTATATTCCTTGAGTGTAAAATTATTTGGAAGTTTATCCAATATGTACTTAAATTATTCTTTAAATACTAATCATAGGTATTTACGTCGAAATACCTATGTGGTCGATTATCCGCTTTTGGTTTTAATTTGTCATAGTTTTCACTAATTTGACTATATTTTTCTTTTGTATTATCTAATAACATTCCTGCGAGAATAAGAACAATAAAGAAAAAAGTTAATATATATACGATAACTTCACTTGATAAACTTGTACCTAGATTATAGTTCATATAATCTACTATTTTTTGTCTTTTTAAAAAAACAATTACAAGAATAATAAAACTTACTGCAAATATTAACTCATTCATATTTTTATCCCTCTTTAGATTCTAAAAACTCTTCGTATGTACCGTCAAAGTCGATTATACTACCATCAGGTTGAATCTCTATAATTCTGTTTGCATAAGCATCTAAAAGCTCTCTATCGTGAGATACACAGATAACTGTCCCTTCGTATGATAATAGTGCTTCACCAAGGGCAATAATCGCTTCTAAGTCAAGGTGGTTTGTTGGTTCATCTAGAACTAAAAAGTTTCTCTTCTCTAGCATGATTTTACTTAACATCATTCTGTGCTTTTCCCCACCAGAACATTTAATTACAGATTTTTCTTGCTCTTCACCGTTAAATAGCATTCTCCCTAAACAGTTTCTAATCTCTGCAATATCTGCCTCTCTATCAAAATCTCTTAACCAATCGTATAGAGTAACATCACCTTTGATTAAATCTGTAGTATTTTGTGGAAAGTAACTAACTGTTGCAGTTGCTCCCCATTTTACTTCACCTTCATCAGGTTTAATGTTTTCCATTAAAATTTCACATAGTGTTGTTTTACCAGCACCGTTTGGACCTATTAAAGCAATTTTGTCTTTTTTCTCTAACATTAAGTTAATATCTTTTAATACAACTTCACCATCGTATGATTTAGAGATATTTTTAACCTCTAAAACCTCTTTCGAGATTGGTTTTTCTTGTTTAAATACAATTGATGGGTCTCTTCTTGAACTTACTTCAATAGCAGCAATATCTAACTTATCAAGTTGTTTTTGTCTTGAAGTAGCTTGTTTTGCTTTAGATGCATTTGCACTAAATCTTCTAACGAATGCTTCAAGTTCCTCTTTCTCTTTTAGTTTTTTATCTCTATCTACTGATGCTTGTTTTGCAAGAACTGTAGAAGCGATGTACCAATCATCATAAGTACCTGTAAACTCTCTAATTTTTTTGAAATCTACATCTAAGATATTTGTACATACTGCATTTAAAAAGTGTCTATCGTGAGAGATAACTACCATTGTTCCATCATGGTGCTGTAATTGGTTCTCTAGCCATGAGATTGTTGCCATATCAAGGTTGTTTGTAGGCTCATCTAGAAATAATACATCTGGTCTTGGATATAAAACTTGTGCAAGTAAGACTTTGAATTTATCACCACCAGTTATTGTGCTCATAAGTTCTGTATGTGTTTCTGAAGGGAAACCTAATGATTCTAATATTTTAGTAATCTTTACATCGTATTCGTATGTTGGATCCTCTTCACAACATACCATCTCTAATTCACCAAGTTGTTCCCCAATTTCGTCAGTGTACTCTTCTAGGTAAAGCTCTTCTTTCTTTTTAATAGCATCGTAAAGTCTTTTATTTCCATACAAAACTGTATCTGCTAAAGTAAAATTTTCATAAGCAAACTGATTTTGACTTAGTACCCCAACTTTTTTTCCGTTTTGTACTTGAACTTCACCATCTGTTATCTCTTCTGTACCACTTAGCATATTTAAAAATGTAGTTTTACCAGCCCCATTCGCACCAATTAAACCATATCTTTTACCTGTATCTAAAGAAAGATTAATATCTTGAAATAGAACTCTTGAACCAAAAGTCTTTTTTAAATTTACAATTTTAACCATAAAATGTTTACCTTTTTTATTATTTTTTTATATCGATTTTCTGCATTATACCCAAAGTTTAATCAATTTAAACAATAGTAGAAATCACATCCCCAAATCTTACTTTTGTATTGATGTTGTTTTCAAGTTTTACCATATCTTTTTCCCAAAAGAGTAATACAGTTGAACCCATCTCAAAGTATCCTAAACAATCAGCTTTTTCTATATATAAATCTTCATATTCATATACTACTGGATGAATAGCATCAATATTTGTATTTACACGTGGTTCAAATGTGAATATCATTTTACCAACATTTAATGCTCCAACAAATACCATGTAAAATAGTTGTCCTTGTTTTGTTTTACACTCTATAATTACACGCTCATTTTCTACAAATAAACTCTCTTGTTTGTTTAAGTATGTAAAGTTTACAGGATAAAGTTTTCCTGGTACATGTATGAGTTTTGTTATCTGGCAATCAAAACAAGAGTGGTATCTGTGATAATCTTTTGGACTTAAATAGAAGTTCATAAACGTTCCATCTTTAAGTCTTTCAAAATTATCATAAATAATCTCTTGAGTTAAAAGCTCTTTGACACTATAACTCATCCCTTTGATTTGACAGGCTGTTTCATTTTTGATATCACCTGATTCACTTACAAAACTATCAGCAGGACTTATGAAAGTATTTTCATTTTGATCAAATTCTCGTCTTACTTTAAGTTCTCTTGTAAAAAGTTTGTTAAGTGTTTTATATGAAGATGGTTTATCAAACTCACTCATATCCAATCCTAAAAGATTAACATAACCACTATTGATGAAGTTTTGTATCGGTTTAGGGAACTCTTTAGTTGCAAATTTATGAAATAGATTTGATATTTTATTTGTAATATGCATATATTTTAGTCCTTTGTATTGTTTGCTGTATGTGGAATAAACAGAAACAACTCACCTTGTTGTTTCATCTTTCCTGCTAATTCTCTAGCTTTATTGCCATTTCCAAAAAAGAAATCTGCTCGAATTTGACCTTTGATTGCTCCACCTGTATCTGCTGCAACCATTAGTTGATTTATTGGTTCTTCTGTAATAGGGTTGGTTGTATTGATAAATACTGGAAATCCTAACGGAATGTTGTTTCTATCAACTGCTATATTTCTATTTGCAGTTAGCTCTGTACCTAAACTACCCGTCGCTGTTTTTGCACTTTTGTTAAAGAATACATAACTTGGATTGAGATTTAAGATTTCATCTATCATCGAAGGATTTTCTTCAAGCCATTTTTTAATAGATTGTAGTGACATATTTTCTTTTTCAATCACACCCATCTCAAGTAGTTTTCTACCAATTGCATAGTATGGGTGCCCATTTTGTGCCCCATACCCAATATTTATATATTTGCCATTTGGAAGTTGTACTTTTCCACTTCCTTGAATCTGTAAGAAAAATAGGTCGATTTTATTATCTACAAAACAAATTGGAGTAAGATTTTTTGTAGTTCGATAATCAATTGCATCTATCTCTTCTCTTGAATCATAAGGTACAATTTTATTTCCTACAAGTTTTCCTCGTAGTCTATAGTCTGATAAGCTTGGATATACATTTGATAAATCGACTGTGATAAGATTTGATGGTACTTCATATACTGGATATTGAAATCTTTTTGTTTTGAAATAACTTCCTTGTAAAAGTGGTTCATAGTATCCAGTAATCAATCCACTTTCATCACCCTCATTGGAAATCAGTTTGTATGGTTTAAAATTATTTGTAAAAAAGGCTTTTGGATCTTCTAAGCTTATCTCTGTTTGTGCCATTGCACATACATCTGTAAGTTTAGGATCTTTTTTTGAAGCCTCACAATCTTTGATAAAAACTTTTAAAGCTTTAGCAAGATTATCAGTTTCAAAGCCTTCTAAATCATCCCAATTTACACTTTTAAAGTTTGCTTTTGAGATAGATTTTTTTTGTTCTATCTTTGAAGAACATCCTGTAAATAATATTAAAGATGCTACAAATAGTACAAATATTTTTAATGGTTTCATACTATTGTTAACTCTTTTTTGATTTTTTCTTGATTGAGTTTTACAATAGTTTGTTTTTTAATCGCTTCAAATCTTTCAGTATCACACTGCAGCTCTTTTGCAATTGTTGCTTCATCTATCTTTTCAATTTTCATTTTGTAAAATTTAAACTCTTTTTTTGTAAGTTTCTTTTTTAAAGTCTCCACTAAAATCTCTTCGCTTTTTAAAATACCTACTATTTTTTTTATATCTTTTGTTAATTCTTCTGTGAAATTACCCATTTGTTATCCATCCTTTTAATGTTTCTATATCGTTATAACTTGTCATATCTAATTGTATAGGTGTGATTGAAACATAGTTTTCTTTTACTGCTTCAAAATCACAACTTTTACTCTCATCGCTTTGCCAACTAAGTGGGTGTAACCCAATCCAGTAAAACTCTTCACCTCTTGGGTTTCTATGCATATGGGAATCATTTCCATACTCTCTATACCCAGCTTTTGTGATTTTTAAACCTTTGCACTCTTCTATACTACATGGTGGTATATTGATATTAAGAAGTTTTCGTTTTCCTAATGGAAACTGACCTTCAAGTATCTTTTTAGCTAAGTCATGAATTGTTTTCATTGCTAGTTCATAATCCCACGCATCTTTATTTGCATAGTTAATATCATTAAACACTTGACTAATTGCAAGTGCAGGTACACCTTGAAGTACTGCTTCACTTGCACCGGCAACTGTTCCACTATAAGTGATATCTTCACCCATGTTTGATCCAACATTGATACCACTTATGATTAGGTCAGGTTTGTTATCATCATCAAATAGATTATTAAGACCTATAAATACACAATCCGTAGGTGTACCATCATCCATTTTGTAATAATCATCATCAACACTCACAAGTCTCATTGGTCGAGTAAGTGTCATACTATGAGCAGATGCAGACTTTTCAGTTGCAGGCGCTACTATTGTGAGTTGTGCTAATGGTCGAAGAGCTTCGATAAGTTTCTCTAAACCTTTTGCATTCCAACCATCATCATTGGTTAAAAAAATTCTTTTCTGTTTCATATTCGTTTATCTTTTATCACATCATGTGCAACAGCTGATTTTCCAGTCCATAGTTTAAATATCTCACAAGCAACTTTTGCACCTTCACCATTTGCAATAGCAAACATTGTTTTCGCTCCACTTGCAAGTCCAGCTACATAGAGGTTTTCAGCGATTTGATTATCGTTGTTTTCTAAAGCTATTTTTCCTGGTTTCATCACATCTGTGTGAGGTACAACTGTTGTTAAAGCTGATTCTATCTCAAACTTATGCATCCCTGTAGCAATCACTACAATTTTTGCTTCTAGTGTCTCATTTTCAGTTGTTACTGTAAAGTATTCACCATTTTTTTCTAGTTTTACTACTGTGTCATTTTTTGTTTTACACGATGTGAAGTTGGCTAGTTGGTTTTGCATTTTTTCATATAATGCATCCCCGCCAATACCGAACTCTACACCTGCAAGATTGAAAAAACTTGCATTTAAGATATCGCTTTTGCCATTATCTATCATCAGATATTTTCTATCTTTTGCCCATTCTTGAGTATTTTCAACTGATGCTAAAGTCAAAGCACAACCATAGCCTGCTGCTCCACCACCAATTATTATTACATCATACATATTTATCCTATTGTTATAACATTTGTATATATTATAACTATTTTTTACTTATTTTTAT
>JBATTX010000209.1:0-8591 GCA_049670825.1 Arcobacteraceae bacterium
GATGGCAACTAAAGAGCAACTAACAGGTATACAACAAATAAATGATGCTGTTAATAGTTTAGATCAACAAACACAACAAAATGCTATGATAGCTTCACAAACACATGATGTTGCCTTATCAACAGATACAATTGCAAAATTAGTTGTAAGTAATGCGAACGCTAAAGAGTTTATTGGAAAAGAGAGTGTACAAGCAAAAAATATGGAAAGTACATCAACTAATGCAACGCAAACTAAAGTTACACAGCACGCTACACCTGTAAAAAAAGTATCAGTTGACATTCCAAAACAAAGTCAACCAAAAATCAAACCTGTAGTAGCTAATACTTCAGATGATGAATGGGCGAGCTTCTAAAGCTTTCCTATTTAAAATCAAAAGAGATAAATAATGTCAATAAACTTTAATTGTCCAAATAGAACCAAACCAAAACTACTAAGAGAACAAAAAACTGAAGCCCTTTTAGTTTTTATAAGAACTACACTTGAACAACACTTTCAAATCATGGATGCAGATGAAAAAGAATATCCTGAATTTAGTTCCAAAGAAGATACAGAATATATCTATGCAGAACTCAATAAACTACTTGACAATCTAAAAGATTGTGTTGTAAACGTTTCATATATTAAGAGTATTATAGAAAATAGTGGTAAATCAAAAGTCTTTCATATGCTCGCTTTAAAAGAAAAACCTATGATGGTTTATTATGATTCGCTTGCTAAATCTATTGAAAAAAACCTTATCAATGGTAGCTCTTGGATACCTGAAGTTATGGTTGTATGTTTATTATCTCAGTGGATTATTGAAGAGGAGAAATCTTCATATCTTTATCCATTTCTAAATAACTTTAATTACCTCGATTTAATAGATAGATTCGATAAAGCAAAACTTGAAGAATCTGAAGAAAAAAAAGAGATAATCATGAATATGTATCAACTATCTACACTACTAATAGCTGATTTACAAAAGTGCTCTTTTAAATTGCAAAGTAGAAAATCTAAAAAAAGAAAAAAGTAACCTTCTTTTTCTAAATTTTTTATGTAACAAATTAATTACAATCGATTGTAGTTCCAACGTAATACTCAATAAAATAATTTAATTAAAACATTATCTTGTTATAATTCATCAAAAAGAAGAATATTAAGATGAAAAGATTAATTATACAATCAATTTTTATGATGTATCTCTCTGTACAATTATTTGCACAGTCTATAGATTTAACTCAACAAGAAAAAGAATATATCTCAAATAATCCCATAGTTAAAGTTGGTATAATGCCAGACTTTACCCCTTTTTCATACTATATTAAAAATACTCCCGTTGGATTTGAGCATGATCTGTTAAAAATTATTGCAGACAAAACAGGCTTAGAGTTTGAAAATCACATAGACAAATGGACAAATATTTACAACTCTTTTAAAAATAAAGAGGTTGATATCATAACAAGTATCTCATACAAAAAATATCGTGAACCATTTACTACATTTACAAGTGCGTATTATGAGATACCTATTATGATTTTTGTAAGAGATGATTTTGGGGAGTATAAAGGTCTAAAAAGTCTTCAAGACAAAAAAGTAGGGGTATTAAAAGATGTTTTTTATATTAAAGAATTAGAAAAACTCAATACAATGAATCTTGTATACTATGACAACTACGCAGATTTGACAAAAGACTTAGTTTTTGGAAAAATTGATGCCTTAATTCAAAATCTAACAAACATCAACTACCTTATCAAAGAAAATCTCTATACAAATTTAAAACTTGCTAGTGAACTTACTCTTCCAAATACTAAAAAAGAGGATTTAAGATTTGGAGTACAACCAGAAAAACCATTATTGAGTTCTATCTTACAAAAAGCACTTAATAGTATCACAGATAAAGAGAAAGAAGAGTTAGTAAATAAATGGATTGGTTCTATAAAAGAGTATATGGGTGGGCATATTGAACTCAATAAAAATGAAATAGCGTATCTCAATACGAACACCATCAAATACTGTATCAATCCAGATGGACTACCATTTGAGGGACTCAATGAAGCTGGAGAACACTCAGGGATGAGTCTGGACTATTATCATCTTTTTGAAAGAATGTTATCTGCTAAATTTGAATTAGTCAAAACAAAAAGTTGGAATGAATCTGTAGATTTCATCATGGAGCATAAGTGTGATATGCTAGCTCTTGCAATGGAAACATCTGAGCGAAAAAAACATCTTAATTTTACAAGTAGCTATCTTGAGGTTCCTTTAGTTGTAGCAACACGAGTAAATGTACCATTTATAAATAATATTTTGGATCTTGATGGAGAAAAAATAGGTATCATCAAAGGTGATGCTTTTGTAAAAATTTTGAGACAAAAATATCCTTCGTTAGATATTATAGAAGTAGAAAATATTTATGATGGATTGGATAGAGTCAAAGAGGGTGAACTATTTGGTTTTATTGATACATTAGCTAGTATCGGATACGAATTTCAAAAAAAATATTTTGGTGAACTTAAAATAGCAGGAAAGATATCTGAGAATCTAAAACTATCAATTGCCGTTGATAAAACTGATACGATTTTATTAAATATTTTACAAAAAGCAACTAACAATATAACAAATGAACTTCATAGAGAAATATTTACTAAATGGATCCCTATTAAATATCAAAAAGGGATAGACTATAATCTTGTATGGGAGATATCACTCTCGGCAATCTTTTTAATCATTCTTGTAGTATACTGGAATCGAAAGATCACTCGTACAAATACACTTTTAATAGAAGCAAAAAAAGATATAGAACAAAAAAATAAAGAGTTAGAAAAACTTGCAATTACTGATAAACTGACCAATATCTACAATAGAAGAAAACTCGATGAGATGTTAGAGCATGAACTCAATAGAAGTCAAAGATTCAAACACACATTTGCTGTGGTTATTTTAGATATCGATTTTTTTAAAAAAGTAAATGATACCTTCGGGCACCAAGAAGGTGATAAAGTGTTAATTCAAATTGCAAACATACTCAAAACGCACATTAGAAAAACAGACATTGTTGGTAGATTTGGTGGGGAAGAGTTTGTTATCATTTGCCCGGAATCACACCAAGAAAATGTATATAACCTCATAGAAAAAATTCGATTATATATTGAAAACTATACGTTTGAAAACATAGGTAACATTACTGCAAGTTTTGGTATAACAATGCTACAAGAAAATGACACAGAAGAAGCACTTTTAAAAAGAGCTGATGATGCACTATACAAAGCAAAAAACAACGGAAGAAATCAAGTTTTTGTTAATAATGAAGGAATTTAATGAATATAAAACATACACTCAACTCATCTTTAAAAAGTGCTTGGATAATACTCAAGCTTGTGATACCTATTTATATCCTTGCTGATATATTATTTTATTACAATACCTTATCGTATGTTTCATTTATTGTTGAACCATTTACCTCTATTTTAGGTCTTCCAGCAGAAGCCTCTTTAGCGATTATTAGTGGAATATTTTTAAATCTTTATGCAGCTGTTGCTTTTGCAGCTCCACTAGACATGACACCACATCAGTGGAGTATCTTAGCTGTATTTTTAGGAATTTGTCACTCACTTGTAGTTGAAAGTGTTATCATGAAAAAAATAGGTATCTCAAATACTTATTCATATAGCTTACGATTTTTTATGGGACTTTTTATAGGCTATCTAACATACCTCATGCCATCAAGTTGGTTTGAGGCTACACTTTCTACTCAAGAGTTCACAAAAACAAATTATGACAGTTTTAGTGCACTTATGTATGGCTCTACATACAACTCTATTGTATTGAGTATAAAAATCATCATACTTATTACTGTACTTATTTTTATCATGGATTTTATCAAAACAAGAAAATTCGTACTAGAATCACAAAAAAATGTAAGCAAAGGATTTTCTATCGTTGTTGGGGTAATTTTAGGGATCACGTATGGAGCAGGAATACTTATCCAAGAAGCAAAATCAGGCTCTATATCTAAATCTGATCTTTTTTATATAGGAACTTTTTTGATGATTTGTCATGCGATTATTGAAGATACATTGTTATTTGTGATATTTGGTGCAGATTTTACAATGGTAATTGCTATACGAACCATAGCAGCAATAATAGTTGCCTACCTCTTTTTAAAAATATATACCGTGAAATATGGAAAGTAGGGTTTTAGTTTTTAACTAAATCTCCACTTCACATTTGATACTATAAGTTGAGCACTTTTTATATATCTCATTTACTTCATCTCTAAACTCACCATTTTTTTCAAACATTATCATTGGTGATAAAATCTTTAATTGCGATTTTGAGCCCATTCTTGCATATACCATCACTAGACTTGCTTCTTTTGTAGCGTTAGGATGTAGAAACTGAATAGCTTCAATATTGAGGTTTGTTTTGTTTATATATTCTATAATTTTGTCTAACTGCTTTGCATCATAACAAAAGAAAAATTTTCCACCTTGTTTGAGTATTTTTGCAGTTTTAGATATAAACTTATCCAAAGGCATACTATCGTTATATCGAGCTATTTTTAAAGATTCATTTTCACTTTTTATCACATCACTATGGTAAAATGGTGGATTTGAAACAACATAATCAAAGAGCATATCAAACTCATAGTCTAAAATACTACCTTTATGAAGTCTGTTTTTGATACCATTTACTTCACTATTTTTTTGTGTTAAAAACTGAAAACTTTTTTGTATCTCACATTGATTGAGATTGAGTTTTTCAAACTCTCTTGCTACTAAAAGCCCAAGTATTCCACTACCACTTCCTATATCTAAAAGTTCACCTTTTATATTTTTATATATTTCTAAATTTTTACATATAAAATTATATAAAAAATGGGTATCGCTATTGTAGCAATACCCATTTTGTGGTTGATATAAATTAAGTGTTTTAGACTTAGTGTAAGTCTGCATTTAACTTAACTTCTCTTGTTGATCTCATAGCAATAATTTGACCATTTAGTGAGTTTTGTCTGAAGTGTACACCATTTACACCCAAGAAGTCCATACCTCTCATAAGTGTTGTGATCTCTTTTTCTGGGTTAGCTTCAGCAATTGCTGCTACAGCTTTTTCAGATAATGTGATTTTTGTTCCTGGTAAAATTGTTACACCAGCATCTAAAATACAAGAATCACCAATAGCAGTACCCGTACAAGAGTTAGCACCTAATAATGTGTTTTCACCAATAGAAACAGGAACACCATCAGTACCAGAAAGAACACCAAGAATTGAAGCTCCTCCACCAACATCGCTCCCAGCACCTACTACTGCTGAAGAAGAAATTCTTCCTTCAACCATTACAGCACCTTCAGTACCAGCATTGAAGTTGATATAAGCAGCACCAGGCATAACAGTAGTTCCAGCAGCTAATTGAGCACCAAATCTAACTTTTGCAGTATCTAAAATTCTTGTGTTATCAGCAGGAATTATATGTTGTAAAAATCTTGGGAATTTGTCAACAGCGTCAATATTAGGATATTTTCCTGTAAGTTTTAATGTAAGTTCATTTGCTCTTAACCAGTCTAACTCAATTGGGTTATTTCCTTCCCAAGCTACATTGTGTAATAGTCCAAAAATACCATTTAAGTTAAGACTTCGTAAAGGTGCTTTTCCTGTAGAAAGAGCATTTAGTTTTAAGTAAGCAGCTTCAACACTTTGTGCATTTTCATCTTCAAAAATAAATACAACTTTGAAATCTTCAGGAGTAAGACCAAGTTCTCGTGGAAGTGCAGAAAGACTTAATACAAGTTGTACATTTTTGTGTGCATCACCCTCAGCTTCTTCGATGTATGGGTTAAAACATTTAATACAATTTGCAACAAACTCATCTGTAATATCTAAAACAACTTCAGACTTAGTAGTATCAACAGTTACACCAGCTTCTTTGAATGCATCCATAAATACAGCTGCACTACCAAAGTTTTCATTCCAGTTTACTACTGGGTATGTAGCTTGAAGTACTTTATCTTTATTTAATTGACCTCTATCTATTCTAGCAATACCAAAACCGATTGGATTTTTGTACCAGCTTTGTGATTGGATATCTGCAACTTTTGCTTTAAATTGTTCTTGAGTTTCTAACATATTATTATTCCTATTATTATTATATTTTGATGGATTATATCTAAAATGCAATAAATTATCTATAATGTAAAGTAGGTAGTTTAAAAGTTTAATTAGCACTCAATTAACAAAAGTGCTAATTATTTACAAAACTTTAGCTTTGTTTTATAAACTTATGTTAAAATTTCACTCTAAAATTTAATAAATTACATTATAAAAGGAATATATTACATGGCTAAACATGAATTTCAAACAGAAGTAGGACAACTACTACAACTTATGACTCACTCTTTATACTCAAACAAAGAGATTTTTATAAGAGAACTAGTATCAAATGCAAGTGATGCTATTGATAAATTAGAATACTTAAAATTAACAGATGAAAAATTAAAAGGTTTAGAATCTACACCACAAATCAACATCAAAATTGATGAAGAGGACAACTCTTTAACAATTGTTGATAATGGTATAGGTATGAATGAAGCTGACTTAATAGCTTCTATTGGTACTATTGCAAAATCTGGTACAAAATCTTTCATGGAAAATATGACAGGTGATGCAAAAAAAGATAGTAACTTAATTGGTCAATTTGGTGTTGGATTCTATTCAGTATTTATGGTTGCTGATAAAGTTGATGTTATCTCTAAAAAAGCTGGTGAAGAGCAAGCATATAAGTGGTCTAGTGATGGTACAGGAAGCTTTGACTTAGGACCTTGTGTAAAAGAAGAACATGGTACTGTTATTTACATCAAACTGAAAGAGGAAGAGATCAGTGAATTTGTTTCTAAACACAGAGTTGAAACTATCGTTAAAAAATACTCTAACCACATCGCTTACCCAATTTTCTTAATCTACCCACAAGAAGTAACTGAAGAGTTAAGTGAAGAAGATAAAGAAGCAGGAAAAGAGCCTACTAAATCTATTGAAACTAAAAGAGAGCAAGCAAATGAAGCTACTGCACTTTGGAGTCAACCAAAAGCAAAACTAAAAGATGAAGACTACAACGAATTCTACAAAACTATTTCACATGATTCATCTGATCCTATGGCTTACGTACACACAAGAGCAGAGGGTGTTAGTGAATATACAACATTATTTTATATCCCTTCAATTGCACCTATGGATATGTATAGAGTTGATTATCAACCAGGTGTTAAATTATATGTTAAAAAAGTATTTATTACAGATGATGAAAAAGAGCTTTTACCTACATATTTAAGATTTGTAAGAGGTATCATCGATAGTCAAGATTTACCACTAAATGTTTCAAGAGAGATTTTACAAGAAAATAAAATCATGGCAAATATCAAACAATCTTCTGTAAAAAAAGTTTTAAGTGAAATCAAAAAACTTTCTAAAGACGAAGAAAAATTCAAAGCATTTACAGCTCAGTATAACAGACCTTTAAAAGAGGGTGTTTACCAAGATCATGTAAATAAAGATGCAATCTTAGAGCTTGTAAGATACAAATCAACAAACGATGCAGAAAATATGACATCACTTGCAGCATATAAAGATAGAGCTGATACAGAACAAAAAGCTATTTACTACATCGTTGGTGAAGATGAAAAAGTTCTTAGAAACTCTCCATTATTGGAAAGTTACAAGAAAAACAACATCGAAGTACTTATCTTAGATGACAAAGAACTTGATGAAGTTATTACACCTTCTATTGGTTCATATAAAGATTGGGACTTAAAAGATATCACATCGTGTGAAGCTCCAAAAACAGAACAAACAGAAGAAGAGAAAAAAGAGGTTGAAGAAAAATTCAAATCAATTGTAGAAAAAATCACTGGTGTTTTAGGTTCAGAAGTTAAAGAGGTAAAAACAACTACTAGACTTTCTGATTCACCATCTTGTGTTGTAAAAGATGCAAATGATCCAATGGCTCAAATGGCTCAAATGATGAGAGCAATGGGACAAGAAGTACCAGAATCAGCTCCAATCTTAGAGATCAATCCAGATCATGCAATTGTTAAGTCACTAAATGGTTGTGCAGATGATGATATGATAGAAACTATCTCTTGGCTATTATTAGACCAAGCAAAAATGTCTGAAGGTATGGATATCAAAGATCCAGTAGCATTTACAAAAAGACTAAATACTGTTATGGCTAAAGCATTTTAATCATAACTTTTCATTAATGAAAAAGAGATTCTAAAAATTTAGAATTTCTTTTTCTTACTTCTAAAAATTTCAGTTTAGATTAATTTTTTTTGACTATAATTCTGCCACTTAAAAAGATAATTACTTTTTAACTTTCAAGTTCCGGCATAGCTCAGCGGTAGAGTAGATGACTGTTAATCATTTGGTCCCTGGTTCGATCCCAGGTGCCGGAGCCATTCAATATCCCCATAAATACTAGCTTTAAAAGACGTCTAAAAACAAAATACAATTATATCAATATTTTATTTTTAATACATTTTTAATACAAAATATTTTTTTAATACAGCTTTTAATACTATGTGTATTAAAAATCCAAGAGCATAACTTATCAGTAG
>JBATTX010000210.1:0-23280 GCA_049670825.1 Arcobacteraceae bacterium
AAATTATCATTAAGAAAAAATAAATTATTACTCTTTGTTAATGATAACATAATAAAAGGTTTCCCTTTTATTATATTTAATAAAATACTAAATAGTTCTCCATTTAGCAGGTCCTGTAGTATGAATAGAAGTACCTTCTGTATCAACTGCAACAGTAACTGGCATATCAACTACATCAAACTCATAGATAGCTTCCATACCCATCTCTTCAAATGCAAGAACTTTTGCATCTTTGATTGATTGAGAAATTAAATATGCTGCTCCACCTGTAGCAATTAAGTACATAGATTTGTACTCTTTAATTAGGTCAATAGTTGGTTGTTTTCTCTCAGCTTTACCAATCATACCCATGATACCGATTTCCATCATATCTTTTGTAAATTTATCCATTCTTGTAGATGTTGTTGGACCTGCTGGTCCTACTTTTTCATCTCTAACTGGATCAACTGGTCCAACGTAGTAGATAAATCTATCTTTTAAATCAACACCATTTGGAAGTGGTTTACCAGCATTTTTGTACTCAACAATTTTCTTGTGAGCAGCATCACGTGCAGTTAAAATTTTACCTGATAATAATAATGTATCACCTGATTTAAATTGTGATAAGTTCTCTTTTGTAAGATCAGCAATATTTACTTTTTTAATAGTATCCATTGGAAGTTCAAGATCTGGCCAAATATCTAAATCTGGTTTTTTAAATCTAGCTGCACCCTCTCCACCTTTTAATTTAAAGTGAATATGTCTAGTAGCTGCACAGTTAGGAATCATCGCAACTGGAAGTGAAGCTGCATGACATGGATAATCTAAGATTTTAACATCAACAACAGTTGTTAAACCACCTAGACCTTGTGCCCCAATACCAATTTTATTGATATCTGTGTATAATTTAAGTCTTAACTCTTCAAGAGCATTTTGTGGTCCTCTTTCAATCAGTTCTTGAATATCAACGTGACCCATTAAAGATTCTTTTGCTAAAAGCATAGATTTCTCTGGATTTCCACCAATACCGATACCTAAAATTCCTGGAGGACACCAACCAGCACCCATCTCTCTTACATTAGCCATAACCCAGTCATAAACTGAATCAGAAGGATTTAATACTGCAAATTTTGATTTGTTTTCACTTCCACCACCTTTAGCAGCAACAGTGATATCTAACTCATCAGAGTTATCAACAGTAACATGAATAACAGCTGGAGTGTTATCTCTTGTATTTTTTCTTTCACCTGCTGGGTCAGAAACAACAGAATATCTTAAAGTATTATCTGGATCTGTATATCCTTTTGCAACACCTGCATTTAATACATCTGTTAACTCTCTAGTTAATTCTAAATCAGCTTTTAAACCAACTCTTACAAAAATATTAACACTTCCTGTATCTTGACATAATGGTCTATGACCTAAGGCACACATTTTAGAGTTAATTAAAATTTGACCAATTGCATTTTTTGCAGCTTCTGATTTTTCATTTTCGTATGCTGTAACCATACCTTTTACGAAATCTTCTGGGTGAAAATACGAGATGTATTGACATGCGTCTGCTATACTATCGATTATATCTTGTTCTTTTATTTTTGACATTATTAAAACCTTTTTTAAAATTTTGGTAATTGTATCAGAAGTTTTATTATGACATATTTAGAAAGCCAATATAGTTATCAAGGATTTTATTTTAAAAAGAAGTGTTACCGAGTGATACTTAATAGAATTTTAAACAATATTTAATTACACTAAGAAAAAGGATTCATATGAAGTATTTTACTAATTCAATTAACAAATTTTTATCAGCAACTATACTTCTAACATCCGTAAATGCGTATGCACTCTCAGAAGATGCAAAAGAGGGAAAAGTATTATACTTAGAAGCAAACTGTATAAAATGCCACGGCATTGCACCAAAGTTTGATTCTAAAAATAACAAAGCTAAACATTTCGAAGGAATCAAAACATGGGTAAGTAACTGTGATGCTTCATTAGAGATTGGTTGGTTTCCTGAAGAGCAAGAGAGTGTTGCACATTATCTTAACGAAACACATTATAAACATAAAATGAAATAAATCACTATTAACTAAATCATACACTTGAAACACAACATAATACAACATTACATTTTATATAGGAGAATATATTGAACATACATGAGTACCAGGCAAAACAAATTTTTGCAAAATATGGAGTACCAGCACCAAGAGGTTTTATCGCTAATACACCAGCACAAGCTTTAAAAAATGCACAAGAGTTAGGTGGAAAAGTTTGGGTTGTTAAAGCTCAAATTCATGCAGGTGGTAGAGGATTAGGTGGTGGAGTAAAAATTGTCCACTCTTTATCTGATGTAAAAAAAGCTGCAACAGAATTATTAGGAATGACACTTGTAACTCACCAAACTGGACCAGAAGGTAAACTTGTACGAAAAGTGTATGTTGAAGAGGGGATTAAAATTGTTGATGAACTTTACCTAAGTATTGTTCTAGACAGAGCTTCAGAGATGCCAATTATTATGGCATTGGCTGAAGGTGGTGTTGATATAGAAACTGTAGCACATAAATCTCCAGAAAAAATCATCAAAATTCCTATTGATCCTGATTTTGGATACCAAAGTTACCAAGGAAGAGAACTTGTTTTTGCTTTAGGTATTAAAGATAAAAGAGAACAGTTCAAACTACAACACTTTGTAAAAGCTTTGTATAGTTTATATATTGAAAATGATGTTCAAATGGTAGAGATAAATCCATTGGTAAAAACAAAAACAGGAAGTTTTTTAGCACTTGATGCAAAAATGCAGTTTGATGATTCAGCAATGGCAAGACATCCTCAATTTGAAGAGATGAGAGATATTCATGAAGAGGATGCAGATGAGAGAGAAGCAAGTCTTTATGGTCTATCTTACATCTCACTTGAAGGTGAAATAGGATGTATGGTAAACGGAGCTGGCTTAGCAATGGGAACTATGGATACGATTAACTATATGGGTGGAAAACCAGCAAACTTTTTAGATGTTGGTGGTAATGCAAACCCAGAAGCTGTTGCAAAAGGTTTTGAAATTATTCTTAGAAATAAAAATGTAAAAGCAATTTTTATCAATATATTTGGTGGAATTGTACGATGTGACAGAATTGCAAATGGTATTATAGAAGCTACAAAAACTGTTGAAGTAAATGTACCAGTTATTGTAAGACTTGATGGTACAAATGCAGTTGAAGCTGCAGATATATTACGACATGCAAATATTGCAAATATCATCACAGCAACAGATTTAGCAGATGGTGCTAAAAAAGCAGTTGAAGCTGCAAACAAAGCGTAAGGGTAAAAATAATGGCAATTTTAATAAATAAAGATACAAAAGTTATTGTTCAAGGTTTCACTGGACGAGAAGCCACTTTTCATTCTCAACAATGTATCGCTTATGGCACACAAATCGTTGGAGGTGTTACACCAAATAAAGGTGGACAAATTCATTTAGATTTACCGGTATTCAATACTGTAGCAAAAGCTGTTGAAGCTACAGGAGCAACTGCATCAATGATATTTGTTCCACCAGCATTTGTTGCTGATGCAATTATGGAAGCTGCCGTTGCTGGTATAAAACTTGCAGTAGTAATCACAGAAGGTTCACCTGTCCTTGATATGCAAGCTGCAAAAGCGTGTGCAAATAAATATGGAATGATGATGATTGGACCAAATTGTCCTGGGATTATTAGTGCTGATGAATGTAAAATAGGAATTATGCCAGGTAGTATTTTCAAAAAAGGAAATGTAGGGCTTATCTCAAAATCAGGAACTCTTACATATGAAGGTGCAAATCAAGTTTGTAATGAAGGTTTTGGTATCACTACAGCTGTTGGAATTGGTGGAGATCCTATCATTGGATTATCATTCAAACAACTTTTACAAATGTTTGAAGAAGATGTTGAAACACATGCAATTGTAATGATTGGTGAAATTGGTGGTGATTTAGAGATACAAGCAGCAAAATATATTAAAGATAATATTAAGAAACCTATTGTTGCCTTTATTGCAGGTCAAACTGCTCCAGAGGGAAAACGCATGGGACATGCTGGTGCAATTATTTCAGGAACTGCAGGAACTGCAAAGGAAAAAATGGATGCTCTAAGTGCTGCTGGGGTTACTGTTGTAGCTACACCTGCATTAATTGGGCAAGCAGTAAAAGAAATTCTTAGTTATTAATTTTACTTATTTAACTATTCTTGACAAAAAAGGTTACCATCAATGGTAACCTTTTTTTTATATAAAACAAAACGATTAATAAATACAAATTTCTAAATTTTGACTTCATTTGATTGTTATATTAGTTATAATTTGGCTAGAATTGCGCCTTAAATTTTAAAACACACAAAAGAGGTTATTATGGAAACTGCGTTTCGAACGGAAAAAGACTTTTTAGGTGAGATGAATATCGATGTTCATGCTTACTATGGAATTCAAACAATGAGAGCTAAAAACAACTTTGACATCACTCACACAAATATATCTTTATTTCCCAACTTTATCAAATCATTAGCAAAAGTAAAAAAAGCGTGCGCGCTTACTAACTATGAACTTGAAGATTTAACATTGGAACAAAAAGATGCTATTGTTCAAGCTTGTGATGAAATAATTGATGGTAAACTCCATGATCAATTTATTGTTGATCCTATTCAAGGTGGAGCTGGTACTTCTACAAATATGAATGCAAATGAAGTTATTGCAAATAGAGCTTTGGAAATCTTAGGACATCCTAGAGCTGCTTACAATATTATTCACCCAAACAATCACGTGAATATGTCACAAAGTACAAATGATGCCTATCCAACAGCAATCAAAATTACTCTTCATGAACTTATTTATAGATTAAAAGAATCTTTAAGATATTTAAGAGATTCATATTATGATAAAGCAGAAGAGTTCAAAGATGTACTTAAAATGGGAAGAACTCAGTTACAAGATGCTGTTCCTATGACTTTAGGTCAAGAGTTTAAAACTTATGCAATTATGGTTGATACAGATATTTATAGATTAAGAGAAGCTCAAGAGTTATTAAAATCTGTAAATTTAGGTGCAACTGCAATTGGTACAGGTATTAATACAAGAGAACACTATAGAAAACTAGTTATTAAAAACTTAAGAAAAGTTACTGGTGTTGATTTTGATAACTCTGGAGATTTAATTGAAGCTACTCAAGATACTGGTGTATTTGTACACTTATCTGGATTATTAAAAAGAGTTGTAATTAAAATGTCTAAAGTTTCTAACGATTTAAGACTATTAAGTTCAGGTCCAAGAGCTGGATTTAACGAAATTAATTTACCACCATTACAACCAGGTTCTTCAATCATGCCAGGTAAAGTAAACCCTGTTATGCCGGAAGTTGTTAACCAAGTTGCATTTGATGTAATTGGTGCGGATACAGCTATCTCTATGGCTTGTGAAGGTGGTCAGTTACAGCTAAATGTTTTTGAACCATTAATTGCTTATAAACTATTTACTTCTATTAATATGATGAGAAGATCATTTTATGCACTTGCTGATAAATGTATTAAAGGGATTACTGCAAATGAAGATGTTTGTATGGAAAATGTATTAAACTCTATTACAATTATTACATACTTAAATCCTATTTTAGGATATGAAGTTTGTTCTTCTGTTGCAAAAGAAGCATTAGCTACAAATAAAAGAGTATACGATTTAATCTTAGAAAAAGAGTTAATTACTCAAGAAGAGTTAGATAATTTTCTTTTACCTCAAAATATGTTAAAAATAAAATCATAACCTAAAAATAGATAAAGATGCTTAACTAAGCATCTTTATTTGTTGATATTTTAAATACAATGTTTTAATGAAATCTTTAATTTCATCTCTTGTTAATTCCTCACTAAATGATAAACTTATAGCAGTTCGACTCATATCCTCATCATACCCCATCTCTTGAATGATTCTTGAAGGTTTTGATAAACCTAATGAGCACCCTTCCCCATTGCTAATATAGATTTTACTTAAAGCCATAGTTCGAATAAGTTCTCTTGCTTTGATCCCTTTTAATCCAAAATGGACAGTATTTGGTAGTGTTTTGTCTCTATTAACAAAAAGGTTCACATCTTCACTAAAAAGCTTACAAAGCTCTTCTATTAAAACATTTTTGACATCGCTATTTAAAGATTGCCTCTGCAAAGCTTCAAAACATATTTTCACTGCAATTGTATCTATTTGTCCTATTGGTAATAGTGAAAATAAATCATCATTAAATAAAAGTACCCCTGAAACATTAAACCCATTTAATTTATAATTATCAAAATATAAAGCATCACTTTTTTCATCTTGTTGTGCTGTTCCATTTGAAATAATTGTTGCTTTTGTAAATTTTTTAATTCGTACAAAATCAATTTGTAAGAAAGTATCCATAACATAAGAAGACAAAAATAAAAAATCTATATCATGATTTCGTAAATCATATAAGTTGATTGTACCATCTTTGTTCAGACGAACCCAGTGTATCTGAAATCCTAACGATTCATACATTTTCGCACCATCTATTAAATACTGCGTTTCTCCTACACTTATTGCAATTTTTCCTTTAAGTTCTAAAAGTAAACCTAAAAAGCCCTCTTTTGAAAAAGCAAAAGTTTTTAATCTTCTGTAGTGAAATTTTTTATAGTACTGTAAACATAAATTATCAAAAAGTTCATTTGGTGCTAAAGCATTGATGCTGTATTTATTTGAAATATTCAAATCTTCTGATCTGGTATATTGTAAAGAGTTTAGTTGCAACATTTTAAGAGATTCTTCCAGAATGTGTATAAACATTCATTTTAGAATTTCGAGCAAATCCAACCAATGTAATACCATGTTCGTTGGCTGCTTTTATCCCTTGAAATGTTACAGCAGCTTTTGATACCACAATTGGTATTTTATGCATTACACATTTTACAACCATCTCCATAGATAATCTTCCACTTGCATATAATATTGATTTTTTTATATCTTTTTTATCCATGGAAGCACGACCTACAACTTTATCAATCGCATTATGTCGTCCTATATCTTCTGCGATATAAATTGTTCCATCATCTAAAACCAATTCAGCTTTATGTACGCAACCTGTATTATCAAACAATTCACTAGCAGAATTAAACTCCTGCATATATTTTAAAATATCTTTTGCTTGTACCGTATATTCAGTATTTACAAATGAACAATCAAAAACTTTTTCTGCATTTCCGGTCACACCAATACAACATCCAGAGGTAAGTGTTTTTTCTTTAAAAAGATTTGTAAATCCCTCTTTACTGATTGTTGCATTTACACGAACTTTTAAACCGTCGTCATCAATTTTAATTGACTTAATATCGTCATAATGGCTAATTACAGCTTCACTTAATAAAAACCCCACTACGTGTGCATCTTGATTCTGAGCTATACTCATAACCGATAAAAATTTTTTTCCATTGAGATAGAATTCAATTTTGTCTTCTTTAATCACATAGTCTTCTAGTATTTCTCTTGTATCATCATAAATTTTTTCAATGATAACCTTTTTGCAAAAATCATCTACTTGATTTTGAGAAACTAAGAAGTTATCATTATTCATAAAATGTATCACCTTTTTTATTTTTCTTGTTAAAATACTCTAATTCAAATTTTTAAATGAAAGTATACTTAAAAGTTGCAAAAATCACAAAATGAAAATTTTACGTTGTTATATAATTATTTTAGATAAAATAGTATATGAAAAAGTTACTAATACCAATCCTGATTATACCTCTTGTTCTTTACTTTTTTCTTCATAGAGAAAGTTACACAAATGATACAATTCTTATAGGGAGTTCTTTACCTCAAACTGGAACACTAAGAGAATATGGAAATGCTGTTGAAGAAGGCTCGAACGCTTATTTTCATTATGCCAACGTACAACAGATAATCAAAAATAAAACAATCAAATTTCTTACTTATGATGATAAGTATGAACCAAGACTTGCTTTTGAAAATACACAAAGACTTTTACAAAATAAAGATATATTTGCACTTTATGGTTTTGTAGGAACGCAAACAGTAAAAAATATTCTACCAATGATTTACCAAGCAGATATACCTTTAGTGGCTACTTTTAGTGGTGCAACATTTTTAAGGGAAAATACAAATACAAATATAATCAATTTTAGAAGTTCATACAAAAATGAGATTCAAGAACATATCAGATATCTTCATGATATAAAAGGATTCACAAAAATTGCTGTATTTTATCAAAATGACGAATATGGTGAAGATGGTTATGTTTGGGTTGTAAAAACACTCAAAAAATATGATTTGTTACCGGTAGCTGAAGGGAACTACAAAAGAAATACACTTGCTATTAGACATGCCTTAAATTCAATCAAAGAGGCAAAACCAGAAGCAATTATTATGATAGGGGCAAATAAAGCGAATACACTTTTTATTAAAAAAGCAAAACAAAATGAGAATTTCAAAGAAACTCTTTTTTGTAATATATCTTCAGGTGATGCAGATCATATGGTTAAAAATTTAAATGGTGATACTAAAAATGTTATTTTTTCTCAAATAGTACCCAACTATCAAGATACAACTATTCCTATAGTAAAAGAGTATCATAAAATTTTAAAACTATTCAATGAAGATTTTCAACCAGGATTTATTTCTTTAGAATCATATTTGAGTGCAAAACTCGTTGTTACTGCACTAAAAAATATCAAAGGTGTTATCACACGTGATAAATTTGTTTACAATATGAAAAGACTACCAAAGGACACATTAGATGGTATATCTATAAATTCTAAACACAAAGATTTTTTAGAAAAAGTATACTTATTTGGATATGAAGACAAAAAATTTATAGAGTTACTAAAATGAAATACTTAAATAATATTAATTTCGAACTCAAAACAAAATTTTTGATATTTATTATTACTACAGGTATGTTTGCAATAATGATTTTATCACTCATATCAACCTTTTCTATCAAATATGATTTTGATGTGTTATTTGAAAAAAGAACCTCCTTATTTGTAAAACTAGAAGATATAAAAGATGCTTATAAAGTAAATATTCAAGATACGCTCATAGATATAGAAAATGGAAGTATCTCTTTTGAACAATCAACCGAGGTACTCACTTTAGCAAAACAGCTAATTAACTCTAACTGGAATGAATACATCAATGTTACTGAAAATAAGCAAGTTCCATTTTTTTATGTAAGTGGAATTATCAAAAAGATTTTTGCACCAAATATTGGATATAAAAAAGATCAAACACTAAAAACAAATATTATTGAAAATATACATAAAAAAATTATTCATATTAATACAGTGATGGCAAATATTAAAAATGCAAAAAACAAAGAGGTTTTTTCACAATTATATTTAGAAATAAATGCGATAAATATTTATCTAACAAGTTTGATTAATTATGATTTATCATTAGCAATTAACGAAAAAAGGGATACTCAAAATCTTTTCAATCTTATTATTATCAGTTCTGTACTATCAATTATTTTAGTCTTTATATTATCTATTGCCCTCTCAATTTTGTTGATTAATAACTTTAAATCACTTCATCGAGATTTGGAACTAAAAGTACAAGAGAAAACAAAAGAACTCAAAGAGCTCAACCAATCTTTAGAAAAAAGAATTAAAGATGTTGTAAAAAACAACAGAAAAAAAGATATTATTATGTTTCAACAATCCCGTCTTGCGAGTTTAGGAGAGATGTTAAATAACATAGCACACCAATGGAGACAACCACTTGGTTCTATCTCAATTATTATACAAAGCTTTCAAACTAAAAATATACTAGGAAAATTGACAGACCAGTATATAGAAGAAAAAACAGAAGATGCATTACGCTTAGCAAATAATATGTCAAATACTTTAGATGATTTTAAAAACTTTTTTTTACCAGATAAACCTAAAGAGGATTTTTATATTATTGATTGCATGAGACACGCTTTTGAATTATCAAAATATATTTTAGAAAAAGAAAATATTCAATTCCTCATTTGTTATAGTAAAGATATAAAAATACATAGTTTTTATAATGAACTTTCACAAGTATTTTTAAATATTATAACCAATTCAAAGGATGCTTTATGTACAAATGTACCTAAAGATGATAGAATTATCAAAATAATAGTAAGAGAATATAAAGGTTATGGTTATATTAATTGCATAGATAACGCTGGAGGTGTTCCCCGTGATATTGCAACAAAAATTTTTGAACCTTATTTCACTACAAAATATAAAAGTTCTGGTACAGGTATAGGGCTTTATATGTCAAAACAGATTCTAGAAAAGCATATGAATGCTGAAATTCATCAAAAAAATGTTAAACATAAAATTAACAAAAAAGATGAATATATATGTAGCTTATTTACTATAAAAATTCCAATAAACAACATAAAGGAAATCGATGCAAACTAAAAATTTAGATATATTAAGTCAATTTAATATCTTATATTTAGAAGATGATGAAGAACTACTTCGACATACAACAGATATATTAGAAGATTTTGTAAATAAAATTTATTCTGTAAAAACTTCAAAAGAAGCACTAGATGTACTTTTAAACAATAAAATTGATGTAATTATTTCTGATATTTTACTCAAAGATGAAAATGGAATTGATTTTTTAAAACATCTTAAAAATGAAAGACACATTAATATACCAACTATTTTAACAACAGCCCATACAGATACGAAATATCTTTTAGATGCAATAAAATTAAAAGTAGAAAACTATATTATAAAACCGATAAAAGTAAAAGAGCTTCTAGATACTTTACATGCTGTACTTCTACCTCAAGTACAAAAAAAAGAACTCAAAAAAAATGACAATATTATTAAAACTATTTCACACATTACAGATAGTAAACAAGTAGAGATCATTAAACTTATTATTAATAGTTTAGACAATAATAACATCTATGAAGGCTCTTATACCGATATTATGAATGAAGTAAATATCTCTAAGCCCACACTGATAAAACTGTTTAAAGAGTTAGCAGCAAAAGATATTTTAGTAAAAATACAACATAAAACATATAGAT
This sequence comes from Arcobacteraceae bacterium, assembly GCA_049670825.1. Classification (GTDB taxonomy): domain Bacteria; phylum Campylobacterota; class Campylobacteria; order Campylobacterales; family Arcobacteraceae; genus JAIOSF01. Next base: position 11,051 of record JBATTX010000210.1, read on the forward strand.
TTAACGAAGAAGCGTTAAGTACGATATAATACGAAATATAAACACATAAGGAAACAATTTGAATTTTGACATCACGAAAATAGCCAACGCTATACTTTTTATGCTAGAGAATAAGGTTACTAACTTAACAGATAAAAAACTCTGCGCATTATTATTTATTATTGATTACACTCATCTTGAAAAACATGAAGAGAAAATATTTGGGGAAGAGTATATTAAAGATAAAAGAGCACCACAGCCAAAAATTATGGGTGAAGTTTTTGACATCATTGCAAATGATATCGACCTACAGGATGATGATGAAAGATTGTATGTAATTACAGAACTACTAGACTTTTTAGATATAGAAATACTCGAAAAATCAAAATTTATTGAGTTAAATTTTATTAAAATGGAAGAGGAATACGATCCATCACTTTTTACAAAAAAAGAAAAAAAGATACTTGCAAGTGTAATTGAAGAGTATAAGAACCATACTCCAAGACAAATGGCAAATGCAACTTTTGCTATTGATAAAGTAAGAGAGACTCCTATTGGAGAGGTTATAATTTAAAACAATAGTTCTATAGATATAAAAAAAGCCTATCTTTAACAGATAGGCTTTTTTATTGTCCAAGATTTATCTAAACTTTTAGTTTAGGTAAATCTCTTTTTCTACTAGCTAGAGCTATCACAACAAACACAAGTGCTGTAAGAACATAAACCCATGTAGGAATTGGTACAGGATCACCTGTAGCATATGAATGCATTCCAGATAGATAAAAGTTCACTCCAAAATATGTCATTAGAATTGTTGAGAATGCTAACGTTGAAGCAACTGCAAATATATATGGAGAATTTACTTTTGGAATCATTCTAAGATGTAAAACAATTGCATAAACAATAATTGCTATATATGCCCATGTCTCTTTTGGATCCCATCCCCAGTATCGACCCCATGACTCATTAGCCCAAACTCCACCTAAGAAGTTTCCTATAACAAGTGCAGCCAATCCTAAAATAAGAGCAGCTTCATTTATAGCGGTAATATGTTTAATTGTTTCATCAATATGTGGATTTTTACTATCTCTAAAGATAAATAAAATCAATGACATAAATCCAAGCATAGCACCAATCGCTAAGAATCCATACGAACCTGTGATAATAGATACGTGAATTGTTAACCAGTATGATTTTAATACAGGTACAAGATTTGTAATTTGTGGATCAATTCCAGATAAATGTGCTGTAAACATAAACACACCAGCCATAATAACTGTAGCACTTAATGCCATAAGTGATTTTCTAAAGAAAAATAATCCTGCAAACATAGCAGACCAAGCAATATACACTAATGACTCATAAGTATTACTCCAAGGAGCGTGACCACTTATGTACCATCTATGCCCCATACCAAATGTATGTATAGCAAATAAAACAGCTAAGATAATAAAAAATGCTGTATTTACTTTTGTTGAATACCATTGTTTATTAAATACTGTTAAAAATGATACAAAGAATATAATAATACCAACTAAAACATACGCTAATGTAATTTTAGGAAATATTCCAGCTTTGTTAAATAATACTTCAGAATCAATCACACTCTTAGAAGGGATTACATTTTTTCCAATTTTTTCTTGGTATTGTGAAATAAGTGAAATATATTTATTTGCTTCTTCATATTTTGCCGTAACAACATTATCAATAAATCCAGATACAAGCATTTTAATTATCTTACTATCTGCAGGAGAAAACTTGTTCATAGCATCAACAGGGTTAAACCATTTTGTAGTAACTGAATGTTTGCCATCTTCAGATGGTTGTGGGAATATTTGGAATAAATATCCATAATACACCATATAAGCAATATTGAGTCGCTCATCAAGTCTTAAAACATCTTTTTCAAATGTTCCTCTTTCATTTGCATTTACACTATTTACTTTATTTACTAAATCTTTTAGTCTATAATCACCTGTTGGAGTAAACATCTCACTAAATGCAACAAATTTTCTAGAATCTTCAAGACCTAACTCCTTTTTTAATTTAGGAGTATTAATTTTTAACATTTTAATATTTTGCCAAATATCAGGACGACTTAACATACCTAAGATTACTTGGTTATGATCCATTCCTAAAAATTCACTTTTTCTAGTAAGTTTATTTAAAATGTCCATTGTTAAACTATCGATTGGTTTCATTCTACCGTTGCTAGCTTGCACAACTAAATGAGCAAATGCATCTGCAGTTTTTACTGAATCAATTTTATATTTTTCTATATATGTCAAAGTTGGATTTGGTTCAATAGTTGAATCAGCATTTGCACTCACTTGTAAACAGGCAACTAATACTGTTGCAACGATAGCTGAATTAAACTCTTTTGAATATCTTACAAGTTTTGCAAATCGAGATTTTGAATCAAACATATTCCAAATAAGTCCAAGAGCAAGTAAAAAATATCCTATATATGTAGGAATTGTTCCTGGATCTTTATTCACAGAAAGCACTGTTCCTGTTTCATCTGGATCATACGAACTTTGAAAAAATTGAAATCCACCATAAATAAGTGTTGAATTCATAAATATTCTATAGTCAAATTTTACATCATTTGCTTTATCAATAAGTGTTACCTCACTAGCATATGAAGATGGTGACATACTTCCTGGATATCTATCAAGTTGAAAATCATTTAATTTAATAGCAAATGGTATTGATAATGGCTTTGAACCATATGTTAAAAATACTTTTGTACCATCTTTAAATGTTAAATCTCTTACTAGTGGAGATGTTTGACCTCTTTGACCTACTATTTTTGTTACTTGTGATTCATCACCTAGAGTAACTTTTGTACCTACTAGATTCATAGTAGCAGAACCTTTTTTCGCAAACTTATAACTATCTAAAGAGAGATTTAATGTTTTACCTTCAAACTCTACATTGTAATCAAATTTATTACTACCTATTGCACTAAACTCTTTTTGAAACTCTGCATAGTATTGTTTTTTATCCGTTGTTTCAATTGTCACTTGTATATATGGTTCAAGTGAACTCATTTGGTTTTGAGTTTGCCCCTCTTTAATATGCATAATACCTTCATATCCAACATATCGAGTAAGTCCAGCTCCAATTAACATCACAACAAATGATATATGAAATATAAACTTTGCTTTTTGTCTCCACATTTTTCTTCTATTAATAATACCTATTAAATTAACAATAGATAATACTAACGCAGTTTCATACCACAGATTATTATATACAAGAACTCGTGCAGTTGATGTACCAAAATCATTTTCAATAAATGTAGCAACTGCTGCTCCACCTGCTAAAAGAACAAAAGCAAACATTGTAGTCCAATAAGAGAACAACAGATTTGCAGTTTTTTTAACAATACTTATTTTTTGCATAGGCAATTCCTTTGATAGTTATAGTTTATTATTCAAAATAATAAGTTAGGATTATACTAGAAGAGCATCTTAATTTAACTATTTTAGTACAATTAATTTAGTAGTAGAAGAAATATTAAAGGTTAAACCATAGATAGAATCTAATACACTACTATATTACTAATGTATTAATTCACTTATAAACTCTGTTGCATAACAACCTTTAGGTAATTCAAAATTTAACTCAAACCAAGCTTTTTCCTCTTTGTATTCACTACTAATTTCTGTAGGGAAAATCCAAGCAAATCTTCGTGCGCCATCCTCTTTTGTCTCTTTTATGAATTCCTCTTCAAATTTCAAAGCATCATCAATAGCAAATTTTGTTTTTTTACCACTTAAAAGTCCAGTTGGAACTCTGTCATGATTAAAGAATTTTTCAGATTCTTCTTCTAAATCTTCAATATTAAATAATTTTCCATACGGATAATGTGAAAACACATCACCTTTTAGAACTTTAAATGGATGTTTTTGTGATTGAAGTTGTTTTATTGTTTCAACACTTAATCCAAGTTTTTCACTCACTTCATTTGCTTTAAAATTATCTACTATTTTTCCAAGCTCTATTCTCTTTGAAAGCCATGAGTTAAATAGATATGATTGATACGCATTGATATACATTTGTCTGAGTTTTCTATCTCGAACTTTTAAAGTTCCAGCTATTAATGATTCACCCTTTTTATAATTATCCCCATCTAAACCAAATCTTTGAAATCCAAAATAATTAGGCATACCATTTGTTGCAATTTGTTGTAATGCAGATTCTAATTTCATCTTATGCATAGGTTGAACACGTTTTAGTCGAATAAAAAACTTATTACCTTTTAGGTGTCCTATTTTAATTTTATTGTTATGATATGTTTTTTCTAAAATTTTGATTTGTGGATGTGAAAAAGTGTCAACTTTCTCTTCAAAACTCTTATGAATCGAAATATGTTGTACTGTCATAGCATTTTTATCTTTTAATCCTGCGTATCCAATATCCCTATTTTTACACCCTACATATTCAGAAATAATCTGTAAAGCATCCCAAGTCGATAGATCTTTTTTTCTTATTTTTAAAATAAGGTGTTCACCTTCGCCACTAAACTCGTATAAAGGTACTTCTGTTACAACGAAATCATCTTTGCTTTGTTTAAAATAAACATCGATTTGACTGTGGCTTAAATAGTGTTGTTTTGTCATATATTTCTCTCTTTTTAAAATTAGTGTATTGTATCTAAATATATATTTTATTATTAAAAATGATGCCCTTTACAAGTACATTCATATTTTCCCGCTATTGCTTTTGCAAAAATATTAAGTTTTATATCATATTTTTTTGCTATTTCGATGATTGTTTCAGTGTGAATAGGATCAAAAGTAAATAGTATTTCATACTCTTCACCACTACACCCTACTTCTTTTTTTATCTTATCAAAAAATTAAAACCAATATTATTGGCTTTGGATATTCGTTCTAATTCAAAGAACAATCCATCGGAGATATCAAGGGCACTATTGATATATTGAGATACTTCATAAAAAAATTCTGCATTGAGTTTTGGTTTTATAAATTTTGAATTTTTTTTCACAGTTCCACCAGAAAGTAAAATATCTAAATCTTTTTTGACACTTCCTAATTCTCCTGTGTGACAAATAAAATCACCCTCTTTTGTACCTGTTCTATAAATAGGATTTTCACTTGAAGATACAATCGTAATCGAAATATCAAGCTTTTCATTGGAAATAGTATCTCCACCAATGATTGTGATATTATATTTTTTTGCAATTTTGATAAATCCACTTGCTAAATCATCTAAATCTTGTAATGTAAAATCAGAAGGGATAGCTACACTTAAAAGAGCATATTTAGGAATCGCATTCATCACTATTGCATCACTAATATTTACAAGCATTGATTTCATAGCGATCTGCTTTAAACTCATCCAAGATCGTTTAAAATGGACATTTTCAAAAAAAGCATCCATACTAAAAACTTGTTTTCCAACAACGGCACCATCATCACCAATAAACTTAGAATCGGCAAACTTACTTATAAAATAGTTTTCTTTATTAAATTTTTCACTCATAAGGTATATTATATCATTATATAGATGATGAATTGATTTGTAGCAGTATTAAGCGTAACTTTAGTGTAAAATAAATTTTACCATTTCAATATATTGTATTTATAGTATTTAAAAGATACAATATAAACTATTTTCAAAAAAAGGATGTACCAGTTGGATTATTTAAAAGTAATTGGGAAAAAAAACCTAAAAGGTAGTGTCAAAATTAGTGGAGCGAAAAATGCAGCTTTGCCACTTTTAGCCTCTACTATTTTATCATCAAATAAATTAAGCATATCAAATTTACCCGATGTAGTAGATATAAACACTTTGCTTCAATTACTTGAGATGTTAGGGGCCAGTTATGACAAAGAAAATAACTTTTTAAATATAGACTCAACAACTATAGATAAAACTAAAGCGACATACGAAATAGTAAAAACTATGAGAGCGTCGATTTTGGTTTTAGGACCTTTACTTGCGAGATTTGGGCATTGTGAAGTTTCCCTCCCTGGTGGTTGTGCAATTGGTCAAAGACCTGTTGATCTACATTTAAAAGCTTTAGAGCAAATGGGTGCAACTATTGAAATTAAAAATGGATACATTGAAGCAAAAGCTCCAAATGGTCTAAAAGGTACTACAATAGTATTTGATAAAATCACTGTAACTGGTACAGAAAATATTGTGATGGCTGCTGCAATGGCTCATGGAACTACAAAAATTATAAATGCAGCAAAAGAGCCAGAGGTTATACAATTATGTGAAGTTATAAAAGCAGCTGGAGTTGATATAGAAGGGATCGGAACAAATACAATTGTTATTGTAGGTTCTGGTCAAAAACTCCTTCCGTTTCAAAATTTTTCTATTATTCCAGATAGAATAGAAGCTGGTACATATTTATGTGCTGGAGCTATTACGAATGCTATTTTAACAGTAGAGAATGTAGAACCAAAACATCTTGATGCAGTATTAGCAAAATTTGAAGAGATGGGTTTTGGAATATTAAAAGATACAACTAGCATAACAATATTACCTGCAAATAAAGTAAAACCTGTAAATATAACAACAACAGAATATCCAGGTTTTCCTACAGATATGCAAGCACAGTTTATGGCGTTAGCTACTATGGCAGATGGTATGAGTATCATAGATGAGAAATTATTTGAAAATAGATTTATGCATGTTAGTGAACTTTGCAGAATGGGTGCTGAGATAAGCGTTAAAGGAACCACTGCAACAATACAAGGAACACCTAAAAAACTTTTAGGAACAGATGTTATGGCTACAGACTTACGAGCAAGTAGTGCTTTAGTATTAGCGGGACTTGTAGCAGATGGTGAAACAAATATCCACAGAATTTATCATTTAGATAGAGGATACGATAAACTAGAAAAAAAATTAACTGCATTAGGTGCAAATATAACAAGAGATAAGGAAATTTAAATATCATGAGACATTTTTTAACATTAAAAGACTTCACACAAGAAGAGATCCTAGAGATCAACGAATTAGCAATTAGTATCAAAAAAGAAACAAAAGAGAGAGTATTTAAAAAGTATATGCCAAACAAAACACTTGGTATGATTTTTGAAAAAAGCAGTACTCGTACTCGTGTAAGTTTTGAAACTGGTATCTATCAGTTAGGTGGTGTTGGATTATTTTTAAGTTCAAATGATATTCAACTAGGTCGAGGTGAGCCAATTTCTGATACGAGTAGAGTTATTAGTAGTATGGTTGATATGATTATGATCAGAAATGATTCTCAAAAAGAGCTTGAAGAGTTTGCTTCATATTCAAAAGTACCAGTTATCAATGGTTTAACAGATAAATTTCATCCAGTTCAGCTTATGGCTGATTATCTTACTATTTGTGAGTGTGGTTTAAAAAACAATATCATAGCAGCATATGTTGGTGATGGAAATAACATGACACACTCTTGGCTTATGCTTGCAGCTAAACTTGGTTTTGAACTCAGAATTGCTACACCAAAAGGGTATGAAGTAGATAAAGATATCTTAAAAGATGCTCTTAAAATTGCTAAAAAAAGTGGTGCAAAGATCACTATTTCAAATGATCCAAAAGAAGCTATCAAAGGTGCTACCGTTGTGACAACAGACACTTGGGTATCTATGGGACAAGAGGAAGAAAAAGAGAAAAGAATCAAAGACTTTAAAGGGTTTAAAGTAGATGAAAAGATGATGAAAAAAGCTGATAAAAAAGCTATCTTTTTACACTGTTTACCTGCATACAGAGAGTATGAAGTAAGTACTGAAACATTTGAAAAATATGCTCCATATATTTTTGCAGAAGCAGAAAATAGACTTCACGCTCAAAAAGCTATTATGGTATGGCTAGATAGAAAAAGAGATGAAAAATAGATGATAGACTTTACAAAATTTACAAAATATTCACGGCCAGGTCCACGGTACACAAGCTACCCAACTGCCCCTGAGTTTAATACAGATTTTACATTTGAAGATTTAAAAGAAAAATTTAAATCTCAAAGTGACAATCGACCGCTTTCACTTTATATACACATTCCATTTTGTAGAAGTGCTTGTTATTTTTGTGGATGTAATGTAATCTTTACAAGTAAAGAGGAGAAAAAAACACGATATATAGAGTACTTAAAAAAAGAGCTCAATATATTAGCACAACACCTCAATACAAATAGAACAGTTACTCAAATGCACTTTGGGGGAGGAACTCCTACATTTTTAGACCCACTTCAACTAAAAGAAGTGATCGATAGTATCAAAGAGATTTTTCCCAACTTTGCAGAGGATGCTGAGATAAGCTGTGAAGTAGATCCTAGATATTTTAATCAAGGTCATATGGATGTTTTAAAAGATGCAGGATGTAATAGATTAAGTTTTGGAGTACAAGATCTTCAAGAAGAGGTACAAAAAACAATTCATCGAATACAACCATATGAACAAACTGAAGCTGTAGTAAATATTGCTCGAAATGCAGGGATAAAATCTATTAATATAGATTTAATCTATGGACTTCCTCATCAAACAAAAGAGACTTTTGCAAAAACTATTCGAGACATTGTAAAACTAGATCCTGATAGATTGGCAGTATTTAACTACGCTCATGTTCCTTGGATGATGAAAACACAAAGAAAATTTGATGAAACAACATTTGCACCACCATCTACAAAACTAGAAATACTAAAAGATAGTATAGAGTTCTTTGGTTCTGTTGGATACAAAATGGTAGGGATGGATCACTTCGCAAAACCACAAGATGAACTTTTTAAAGCGATTGAAAAAGGTGAACTGCATAGAAATTTTCAAGGCTACACTACAAAAGGTGGAGCAGACTTAATCGGTATTGGGGTAACTTCAATCGGTGATGGTGTTGATTATTATGTACAAAACTTCAAAGACCTTCCAACATATGAAGAGACAATTGACAAAGGTGAACTACCTGTATTTAAAGGGTATAAACTAAGCGATGACGATATATTAAGACAATATGTTATCATGGAACTTATGTCAAACTTTAGCTTAGATATGAAAAGAGTTGAAGAGCAATTTAAGATCAATTTTAAAGAATATTTTGATGATGCACTCAAAGCACTTGATGAGTTTGTGGAAGCTGAACTTGTAACTATTACAGAAAATAAAATAGAAGTAAGTCAAACAGGTACTATGCTTATACGAAATATATCTATGCCTTTTGATGCATACTTAAACAACATACCAGAAGATAAAAGAAGATTTAGTAAAACAATATAACAAAAGGGTTTTATCAATGATGCCTACAGTATCAGATATTTGCATCAAAGAGATTGTAAGTATAAAAATTACAGCTACTATTTTGGATGCTGTAAAATTAATGAAAGACAATAATGTTCGCTCAATTTTAATATTAGGAAGTGTTTGTGACAACTATTTTATACTCACTGCAAATCATGCGATTGAGTATAAAGTACAAAATATTTCACTGGATACACCACTATCACAAATCGAACTTGAAATAGCACATAAAATTGATGCGAATATCAATGTTCTTGAACTTATCAATCAAGAGGAACTAGAGTCAGAATATCTCATCGTTTTAGATAATAACACTATTATAGGAATACTTTCTCAAACAGATATTATCAATAATATCGACCCACAAATACTGATTCAAAAACAATCTATTGCAAATGTAATGCTTCAATATACAGTTCAAACAATCTATCAAGATGAAGCAACAATAAACGCAATTAAGATTATGAAAGCTAAAGAGATAGATTCTATAATTGTTATTAATAATGAAAATAAACCTTTAGGGATATTTACAACAAAAGATTTTTTAAATATTATCAACAACGATGCAAACCTTAATCTCCCTATCAAAACATATATGAGCGCTCCTTTAGAAACTCTTCCAAGTAGTGTCAAAATCTACGAAGCTTTAGAGTTCATTCGGCAAAGACATTTTAAAAGAATCGTTGTAACAAATGAGTTTGGGAAAATTACTGGACTTATCACTCAAACAGAACTTTTACGATTGATCAACAACAAATGGATGGAACTCATCAAAGATAGAGGTAATCAACTCTCAGAGATTAATAAAAAGCTGATGGAAAAAACATCGATGCTTGAGCAAAATGCTTCTACAGATTTTTTGACAAAACTTTATAACAGAAGAAAATTTGATGCACTTTTAGAATATGAGATTGAACAAATCAAACGATACAAACATGGAAGCTTGTCGATGATACTTTTAGATATTGATAATTTTAAAAAGATTAATGATATATATGGGCATGATATTGGTGATGAGATTTTAAAAGAGATTGGAAAAATCATCAAATTTTCTTCAAGAAATAGTGATGTAGCGTGTAGATGGGGTGGAGAAGAATTTGCTTTAAGTTTATCACATACAAATATTGAAGATGCTTTTTTAGTTGCACAAAAAATACGAGCTACTATAGAATCATATAGTTTTATTAATGATTTAAAAATAACTTGTTCATTTGGGGTGTCAGAATTTAGGACAACAGATACACTAACATCATTATTTAAAAGAGCTGACTTAGCTCTTTATGAAGCAAAAAATACAGGAAAAAATAGAGTAGCGATGGAGCGATTATAATATCCTATTAAAATTTAACCAATATTTGGATATAATCGCAAAATATATATAATAAATACAATTTAAAGGTAAAATATTGAGAACACATTATTGTACAAAAGTGACAGAAAAAAATATTGGTGAAACAGTAACAGTAGCAGGATGGGTAAATAGTAGAAGAGATCATGGTGGTCTTATATTTATCGATTTAAGAGATAAAGATGGTTTAGTTCAACTCGTTTGTGACCCTACAGATAACAAAGCAGCATGGGAAGTTGCTGAAACTGTAAGAGATGAGTATGTACTTATTGCAACTGGTACTGTAAGAGCTAGAGGTGAAGGTCTTGAAAACCCAAATCTTATCACTGGTAAAATCGAAATTGTACTTGATGAGTTAATTATAGAGAACAAATCTAAACCTATGCCTTTTGATCTAAATGATGAAAAAGTAAACGAAGAGATTAAACTAAGAAATAGATTTTTAGAATTAAGAAGTAAAAAATCTTATGATATTTTTAAACTAAGATCAACAGCAAACATCGCTATTAGAAACTGTCTAAATGAATTAGGTTTCTTAGATGTTGAAACTCCTATCTTAACAAAATCTACACCAGAAGGTGCAAGAGATTATTTAGTACCAAGTAGAGTTCATCACGGTGAGTTTTATGCACTACCACAATCTCCACAATTATTTAAACAACTTCTTATGGTATCTGGATTTGATAAATATTTTCAAATCGCTAAATGTTTCAGAGATGAAGATTTAAGAGCAGATAGACAACCAGAATTTACTCAAATAGATGTTGAGATGTCATTTTGTAACCAAGAAGATGTAATTGAAGTTGCTGAAAAACTTATTCATGATACATTTAAAGCGTGTGGAAAAGATGTGCCTACAAAATTTGCTAGAATGACATATGCTGAAGCTATGGAAAACTACGGATCAGATAAGCCAGATATGAGATATGATTTAAAAATGACAGAAGTTTCTGACATCTTTGAAGCGTGTACTTTAGATATTTTCTCAAATATTGCAAAAGATAAAGTAAACAACAGAATCAAAGCGCTTAAAGTACCAAATGGTGATAATGTATTCTCAAAAAGACAAATGAAAGGTTTTGAAGATTTCGTAAGAAAATTTGGTGCTTCTGGACTTGGATACTTCCAAATGAAAGAGGATGGATTAAAAGGTCCATTAAATAAATTTTTCGAAGATACACCTGAAAAACTACAAGAGTTAGTAGACAGATGTGAACTAGATATTGGAGATGTTATCTTCTTTGGTGCTGGTGCAAAAAAACTTGTATGGGACTACATGGGAAGATTAAGAATCGAACTTGCTAACCAAATGAATCTTATCAAAGAAGATACATTTGAGTTCTTATGGGTAGTTGACTTCCCAATGTTTGAGACAGTTGATGGTAGAACAAAAGCACTTCATCACCCATTTACAATGCCAAAAGATTTAAGTGATACAAGTGATTTAGAAGCTATTGAATCTATTGCTTACGATATCGTATTAAACGGTACAGAGCTTGGTGGTGGATCAATTAGGATCCATAAAGAAGAGATTCAAAATAAAGTATTCGAACTTATGAATATAGGAGAAGAAGAGCAAAGAGAAAAATTCGGTTTCTTACTTGATGCTTTAGAGTTTGGTGCACCTCCACATGGTGGATTTG
>JBATTX010000211.1:0-7108 GCA_049670825.1 Arcobacteraceae bacterium
GTAGTGGTACTTGTAAAATTAAAAGATGGTATCCGATATGGTGTATTTAAGTCTCAAAGTTGTGATGTAACAAATAAATCCTTTGTAATAGCCGAATCAAATATGCTCAATAGAAGCGTACAAAGTGTTGTTGATACAAACAATAATACTATTACGAGTTTTGTTGATACATTATGTGAAACGATAGGATGTTCTTTAGATAAACTGCCTACAGTTTTAACAGATTACAATTTTGCTATTAAAGTTGATAATGAGGTATTTATTAGATCGGTTGCTAATGTTGACATTGAAGCAAAAAGTGTATCATTTTTTTGTGATATTGCTTTTGGTGATGTTTTATATCTAGTAAAAAACAAAGAGTTTACCGCTCAAACTGATGCAGATTATCGAGCCTTTAGTTCTAGAAAAAAAGAGAAACCAATAGGTGCTATTTTTAATGACTGTATTCTAAGAAGGCTATTTAATGCAAATAATCTAAATGCTCTCAAAACTTTTAATGAGATTCCAATTGCAGGTAGCTCCACTTTTGGTGAGCTTCTAGGGTTAAATATCAATCAAACATTAACTGCACTTTTCTTTTATAAAGTTGACGATGATAGTAACTTTTATGATGAATATTCAAATAATTTTGTACATAACTATGCATCATATTGTACTTATTTTAAAGAGAGAGAAGTACATCAGTATCAACTTTTTGCACGAGTAAGAACATCTATTGTTGATAATCTAAAAGAGGCTTTCCCTCTTATTTTAGATATGGTTGATATTTTAAATGTGATTTACAAAAATACAAAAGAGAGTAATATTGTTATTGATGATGTTATGAATAAATTTGAAGAGTTTTCAAATCAAATCATTGCAAATGTAGATACAAATAGTAATTTAGTTGATGATATGCATAACCTTACAGGAAATGCAGCAAACATTAAAAAAGTACTTTCATCTATCTCTGAAATTGCTATTCAAACAAATCTCTTAGCTTTAAATGCTGCGATTGAAGCATCAAGAGCAGGTGAGTTTGGTAGAGGATTTAAAGTTGTTGCTGATGAAGTGAAAAAACTTTCAGCAAAAACGCAATTAAGCTTAAATGAGAGTAATAAATCTGTTGATATTGCAATAAAAAATATCAATGAAGTTTCTGGTTCGATTAGTCATGCAAGTGAAGGGTTAGGAACTGTTTCACAAAATATGAGTGCTATTAATGATGCGATTAAAAATATCAATACATCATCAAGACAAAGTAACAATTTTATTGAAGAGAAAAAACAAAGTTTTGACAGATTAGTAGATAGTATTCATGCTATTGAACATATTCAAAATCAGCTCGATACATTAGAAGAAAGTGTATAAACAATAGAGAGTAAAATCTCTATTGTTGAAGAAGTACTTCTATCTCCTCATCACTAAATCCAGCTTTTTTTCGTGCCTTTATATTGATGTGTTTATTGGTTTTAAAAGAGTTTGGATAGATACTATTTACAATTTTAAAATAATCACAGGAAAAATTTTCTTTTAAACTACATCCATATTTGTACCACTTGTCTCCTTTAAGTACATGCTCAACTTCCTCTTCTAAAATGATCTCTAATATTTTGACTATTTTTTGTGTATTGGGTATTTTTTGAAGTTTACCTATCATCATTGCATTTGCATCGAGTCCATTTGCTTCCATATATCTAGGAATTAAAGCCATACGAGGAATCAGATTCTGTGTTTTCATAGATGCTTCAAAGAGATTTTGATGAACATCTAAATCACCATAATGACTATCATATGTTTCTAGTAAGTCATTGAGCATTAAAAAATGTCGTATCTCATCATCAGCTACTTCCATCCAATCTTTGTAATACTCTTTTGGCATATTTTGAAACCGATAACATGCGTCCAATGCTAAATCAATTGCACTATACTCAATATGAGCGATAGCATGTATGAGTATTATTTGTCCCTCTTTTGTTGATAGGTTTTTTCTTTGTGGTACTTTTCTTTGATCTACAATGTTACAAAAATCACTATATGATGGTTTTTTAAATATCTCTATATTGTTTATAGATTCAAAACTGTATTTCTCCTCTAAAAAGTTTTTATAAATAGTTCTAAAAAGCTCTATTTTTTTCGTAGGTGTATTTGCTGTAAGTATCTTTTTAATTTGACTAAAAAAATTATTTTCCATTTATTTTGAGTGTTCCTTATTTGTTACAAAATTATAGATACGTTTTCCTAATACACAGATAAATAATCCAAATAAAACTAAAAAATAATGGTACTGATAAATCAGAATATTACATAAGTCATTATTGACCTAAAACTCTTTTAGATGTATCATAAACCATCTCATAGTATCTGTTATTGTTAAATTCAAACTCTTGAATAACATCAAGTCCTAGTTTTCTTTTGTGTGCTGCATAAGAGCGTTCATTGATTACATTTACAAAAGTTACTAAAATAGGGTATCTTTTAGACATTGATTCTAAAGCAAAATCAAACAGTTTTTCTAAGAGTCCACTTCCTCTTACACTTTTATCTATACAAACTGGTCCATATTGGTAAGAGTTATTTACGCTTAAAGTTTGACCTAAATAGTTAAGTTTTGGCAAGTCTTTTATCATATGAACAAACATTGGCCATTTTGACCAAAACTGCCAAGAAGCTGACATAACATATCCTAAAACAGTATCACCCTCAACAGCTATAAATATACCTTGTTCCTCTTCAATAATTGATTTAAGTTCCTCAGGGCTAAATCCAGTAGTTACAAATCCATCTTTTTTGTCTTCTTCAGCAATAGTTGCTAATTGGTATTTTGCATGTAGTTTTAATATATTTTCTATATCTTTAAGTTCTGCTATTTTTAATTGCATAATTGACTCCATTTAATTGATGATGTAAGTATACAATGTAAAAATGGTATTGTCATTAACTTATGTTAATTTTTCATCTCTTTTCTTATTCTTGATAGTGCAACATCAGTGATACCTAAATAGGAAGCAATATGGTAGTTTGGAACAGCATCTTCTATCATAGAATAATCACTTAAAAATTTTTCATATCTTTCTCTTGCACTTAAAAGTAAAAAATCAGCTTCTCTTTTCTCTTTTTTAACTACAAGGTTTTCATATATACGAAGAAGTAAATCGTTCCATTGTTTATGATTTTCACCTAATTCTAAAAGCTTTTTATATGGTATATAAAGTGTTGTAAAACAACTAAGTACTTCCACACTAAAGGGGGAACCAGTTCCATGTGATACTGAAGATATACTACTTAAAAGATGTCCTTGTTTTTCAGCAAAAGATTTGTTGAACTCTTTTCCATCTTCTGTCAAATAATAATATCTTGCTAAGCCATCAATTAAAAAGTAAAAATCTTTTACATCATCTTCTATATAAAAAAGATGTTCACCTTTTTGTAGTGTTCTTGTTTTGAAATAAGGTTTTGCTTTTTCCCAATTTTCTTTAGAAATAGGGGAGATAGTGTTGAGTATAGGGTATAAAATAGTATGCTGTTGTTCTATTGTCATGATACAAGTTCCATAGTTTTTTGCAAGATTATACCAAATATAACTCATCTTGTAATTGAATTATGAGGAGTAAACCGCCAATTAATTTTAAAAGGATAAAATTCATAAAACAAAATAGGAGTACTATGAATAGATTTTTTTCATTTGATGAGCTTATCAAATATGGTTATATTATCTCAGGTTCGATTGTTTTAGCATTTGCCGTGGTTGGATTTTTTGCTCCAAATCAACTTATCACTGGAGGAACTGCAGGATTAGCTCTTTTGATACATTATGTAAGTTCATATTCTATTGGGATAATTATAGTTTTTGTCAATCTTCCATTGATTTTGATTGGTATAAAATACCTAGGAAAAATGTTTGCAATACGAACTATTGTTACTATTATTTTAATATCTGTGTTTATTGATATTCTTGCAAAAGTGGTTGAGTTAAAACCATTTGTAATTGATGATACTTTAAGTGTAGTATTTGGAGGTATATTTGTAGGTATTGGGTTGGCGTTGATTATAAAAGGGGAATCAACAGCTGGTGGCTCAACGATTTTAGCAAAAATTATCTCCTCTAAAACAGAGATAAAACCGGGAAAAGTCATTTTAGTGATTGATTTTCTTATTATATTTTCTGCTCTTTTTGTATTAGAAAATTCTGAAAAAGTACTTTGGAGTATTATTAGTATCTATGTTAGTGCAAAAGTGATTGATGTGATACTTACAGGTTCGTTGAATAAAAAAGTTGTTTATCTCGTGACACAAGAAACAGAAAAACTCAAAAAGATTATTCGTGATGAATTAGGTCCAGAGGGTACTATTTTAAAAGGTGATGGACTTTATGATTCACAAGATAAAAAGATGATACTTATAGTTGTAAAAGTTGATAAACTTCAAAGACTAAGACAAATCGTAAAAGAAAATGATCCAGAAGGTTTTTTGATCATCTCAGAAGCGACTGAGATGTTAGGAAGAGATAACTAAATATCTCTTCAAAAGAGACTATTAAACTAGTCCCCAGTATTTGATAAACTCATCATCTACATCGATAATATTTCTGCGTCTTAAATCATCAATTACAGATTTTGTACACACTACATCATCAGGCCATCTTCTTTTGAAGTTATCATGACTATTTTTATTTGTAGCATCGATACTTACTGTTTGTCCATCGATATAAATATCTCTATTGCTATCAATATTATTCACAACTCTCCAAATAAGCATGTAAGGGTTGTCTAGTTCGTTGTTTTTTTCATCAACGATTGCTAAAATTTTGATATGGTTAAAAAGTGGTTTTAACTCATCGATAAGATACTTTTGACTTCTATTTTTCTCTACAGATATAACTACAATAGGACTTTTTGTATCAGTGTAGTACTGCTTGAGTTCTTTGATATCTTTTGAGATATTTTGCATTTTTTCTAAAAGTACAGCATCTTCTAAAACTTCAATACCAAGCTCTGCTATATCATTACCAGTACAATCAATACCTAGCTTTCCACCAACTGCAAACTTTGGACTACTGTGATCTAAAGCATCAACAACACCTTTAGTGATAAGTATATTTTCAGTTGTAAATCTATTTAAGATATATGGGATAACTTCCATACTTGGTAACTCTGGTGCATCTTGGTCTACAAAAATCGCGTGTTTTACAAAACTCATTTGACCTACACCCCAAAATGCATGCATGATTTGTTGTGCGTGTCCTGGGTATGCTGTTTTTATTTTTCCTAAGATAAGATTGTGAAACACTCCATTTTCAGGCATATAATAATCTAATAAATCAGGCGCAGTAGTTTGAAGTAATGGCAAAAAGATTCGCTCAGTTGCATGACCCATATATTTGTCTTCTAAAAGAGGTTTACCTACAACAGTAGCTGCGAATATTGGATTTTGTTTACTAGTGATTGCAGTCACTTCTAAAAATGGATACTCCTCTTCTAAAGTGTAGTATCCTGTATGATCTCCAAATGGTCCTTCGATTCTCATATTTTCAACATCTACAAAACCTTCGATTACAAAGTCTACATCATTTGGTACATAGATGTCGTTTGTGATAGATTTTACAAGTTGTGCGTTTTTCTTTTTCACAAAACCATATAACATGAGTTCAAATACACCGATTGGTAATGGTGCTTGACCACACCAAATGTACATAGGATCACCACCAATACCAATAGAAACAGGCATTTTTTTACCAGCTTTTTTGTATTCGTGAAAAAAATGATTTGAATCTTTATGTATCTGCCAATGCATTCCTACTGTTTGGTCATCATAAATTTGAAGTCGGTACATCCCTACATTGTGCATAGTTCCATCAAGACTTGTAGTGTATACTTGCCCCATAGTGATAAATGGTCCACCATCTTGCTCCCATGTTGTTAAAACTGGTAGGTCGCTAAGTTTCGCATCTTTGCCTAGTTTGATGATTTGTTGACATTCACCTTTGCTTTTGAGTCTTTTTGGAAAAACTGATTTTAGATTGAAAAGTTGTCCGAACATTGCTAGTTTATTCATAAATCCACTTGGTGGCTTCATTTTAAGTAAACTTTCAATCTCTTTTGCGATTTTGTCTCCATCACCTATGAAAAGCTCAACCGCTTTTTCATTACAAAAAACATTCATCAGTACTGGTGTATCAAATGTTTTGTTGTTTTTCTTATCGATAGGATTTGTAAAAAGTAGCGCTTTGCTATCTTCTTTTTTTACTTCAACATACGCAATATGTGGAATCTCAAGATAGATATCTAAAGGTTCATCTATGATTTTTAATAAGTTGTTCTCTTTTAGTTGTTTTATTATTTTATCTTCCATGGTGCAAATTATATCAAAAACTAATATAAACTTAATAGTGAAATTATGTTGATTTATGGTGTTTATGATTAAAATGCTATAATGCCACAGCAAGGGTAAAAATGAGTAACATAATAAATTTAAAAATCAAACCAAAATATATACAAGAGTATCAAGATGGTTATCCACTTATCTCACAAGAGATTATAGAAAATATAGATGTTTTAGATACGGAGGGTGTAGTAGTAAATCTTGTCACTTCAAACAATAAGTTTATAGGAAGAGGGTACTATGGTAGACAAAACAAAGGGTATGGATGGGTTTTAACATACGATAAAAATGAACCTATAGATACAACTTTTTTTGCTAAAAAGATACAAAAGGCACTCGAGTATAGAAAAGATTTTTTTGAAGAATCAAAACAAAATATCACAACAGCATTTCGAGTAGTAAATGGTGAAGGTGATGGCTTAGGTGGTATTACTATAGATTATTTTAGTGAATCAAGTGCAAGCACGTGTGATGGGTATTATATGATCACTTGGTATAGTTTAGGTATCTATGCGTTTAAAGAGATGATAGTAGAAGCCTTACAAAACTCTACAGAATACAAAGGTATCTATGAGAAAAAAAGATTCGATACAAAAGGGCAATATGTAGAAAATGATAGTGACTTTGTCTGTGGAGAAGAAGCTCCTGCTCCTTTAATCATTCGTGAAAATAATGTGAACTTTGCAGTATATTTAGATGATGGTGCGATGACTGGAATCTTTTTAGATCAAAAAGAGGTGAGAAAAAC
>JBATTX010000212.1:0-3176 GCA_049670825.1 Arcobacteraceae bacterium
CACGTATACTATCTAAATTATCTTTATAGTTTTTTAATCTCATTAACTAAATCTTGAGGTGTCATAGAATAATTATTTTGAGTATAATTTAATGCTGCTAGTGTATGTGCTAAGCTTCCATTAATAGTAGCTTCAATTGGACTATATCCTTGTGCCAAAAGAGAACCAATCAATCCACACAAAACATCACCACTGCCACCTTTGCTTAAAACAGCACTTCCATGAGGATTTACGTATATCTTTTTATTTAATGAGATTAAAACATTCGTTCCTTTTAAAAGTAGTACTACTTTAGGATATTTTTTACTAAAAAGCTGAGCATAATGAAATCTATTTTTTTGTAATTCTGGAACAGATATATCTACAATTTGAGTGATTTTTAATAATGAACAAAACTCTTTGGGGTGAGGAGTAAGTACAATGTTCTTTTGCTCTAAAATATCAAGAATGATATCTTCATAAAATAGGTCTGCATCAATTACTTTCGGAATATCATTATCTACAAGTTCTTTATTATAACTTTTTCCTAATCCCATACCTATGCACATGGCTGTAGTATTTGATGGTAAAGTATTATTTTGCATGATATAGTTTGGTATCTTCTGTATTTTTTGCCCAACTACAGTAATCAAACCACAACCAAAACTAAAACCTGCATCAGCACATAATAAACCTGCACCAGTTTTTTCTCCAACAACAACACTTAAATGTCCGAAGCTTCCTTTATTGGCTATTGTATTATTTCGTAAAGGTAATTTCAAGTCTTTTTTTTCTAATAAAAATGTATTTGTTTTTGTTTCATATAGTTCTCGTTGTATTCCTAAGTCTGCAACAATAACTTTTCCAACATACTCTTTTGCATTGTCTGTAAAAAGTGACTTTTTTAGTGCTCCCATTGTAATGGTCGTATTCGCATAAAAAGCATTATTTTCTATCTGTCCTAGATAGTTTATACCACTAGGGATATCACAAGCTATCTTATATGCTTGAATTTTATTAAGATCATCTATGAGTCTTATTGCACTCTCATTTAAATCCCTAGTTAGTCCAGAACCAAATAAACAATCAACAACTACATCACATTTTTTTATTTTTGAAGATAGTGTAATATTAAGTGACTGTGCTCTTTTCAATTGAAGTTGTGCCATTTGAGATTTCACACCATTTGGAATAAATAAAACAACTTTATATTTTTTATGAAGTAACCTAGCAAGCGCTATTCCATCTGCACCGTTATTTCCAACACCTGATACGATGAGAATTTTACTGTTTTTTTCAAATTTTTGTTCTATAAAACTATACATAGCATACGCGGCATGTTCCATCAAAATATCCTCTGTTAAGTGATATTTCGTATAACATCTTTTGTCTAAAGTGTTTACTTCATTGTATATATTTTGCATCGTTATATCTTTGTTATTTTTTTCTGAACTTCCATCCATCTAATTCTAATACTTCAATGATTTTCTCTTTTTTATCACCTTGTATCTCAAGCCACTCGTCGTTTATAGTTCCACCACAACCTAATTTTGACTTTAGTAGTTTTAAAATCTCTTTTTTTTCTTTCTCTTCAAGTGAAAAACGCCCAACTAAAGTAACAGGTTTACCACGTCTTTTTTCAAAGGTAAAAACGAGTTGATGCTCATTTTTAGCAAGTTTTTCACTACTACTTACAATTGGTTTACGAGAAGGTTTCTTTGAGTTTTGGATTTTTTGTTTTTCCCAAATATCACCCTCTAAATTTGCACCCATTTCAAACATAGTAACTCCTTATTATCAGATATAAAAAAAGGGACTTTAGAGTAAAACTCCAAAATCCCTTTTATAGTCAAAGTATTGTTAAATATTATAATAAACTGTTAATTTTGTCAGCAAATGCTTGTTTTGAAGAAGCACCAACCATAGTATCAACAACTTCACCATCTTTCATGAAAACGATTGTTGGGATAGATCTTACACCAAATTGTGAGCTTAAATCTTGTTGTTCATCTGTATTTACTTTACAGATATTTGCTTTTCCTTCGAACTCTTCAGCTAATTCTTCAATAACTGGAGCGATCATTCTACAAGGTCCACACCATGGAGCCCAGAAATCAACTAACGAAACACCCTCTTTTGTAGTAGCTTCGAAGTTATCATTTGTTAATTCAATATATTTTCCCATTTTATTTCCTTTTAATTCTTTAATTTAAAAAATTGTACTCTATTTTTTCTTTAATTAAACTTTCTATAACAAACTATAAATGATATTTTGGATAAAATAATGCAATAAATAAAATATGGATAAATATAATGAATATTAGAAATGAATTCTTAGAATTTTTTGCTTCAAAACAACACGAAATAATTAAAAGTGCACCATTAGTACCTGATGATGCAACCTTACTTTTTACTAATGCTGGAATGGTACAATTTAAAGATATTTTTACAGGGGCAATCCCAATTCCTGAAACTCCAAGAGCAACAAGTTGCCAACTTTGTGTAAGAGCAGGAGGAAAACATAATGACCTTGAAAACGTAGGATACACTGCACGACATCATACACTATTTGAAATGTTAGGAAATTTTTCTTTTGGTGATTATTTTAAAGAAGATGCTATTGCTCACGCATGGGAGTTTATTACAAAAAATCTTGAACTACCAGTTGACAAACTGTGGGTTACCGTTCATGATAATGATGATGAAGCATTTGAACTTTGGACAAAACATATCTCTGCTGATAGAATTATGAGATTTGGAGATAAAGACAACTTTTGGTCAATGGGAGATACTGGGGCATGTGGACCTTGTAGTGAAATTTTTTATGATCAAGGTGCTGAGAAATTCAACTCACCTGAAGATAAAATGGGTGGAGATGGTGATAGATTTTTAGAGATTTGGAATCTTGTGTTTATGCAATATGAAAGAGATGCAAGTGGAAACCTAAATCCTTTACCAAAACCATCAATTGATACAGGTATGGGACTTGAGAGAGTTGTAGCTATTAAAGAAGGTGTTTTAAATAACTTTGATAGTAGTACTTTCCAACCAATTATCAAAAAACTAGAAGAGATTTGTGATTCAAAAATTACTGAATCAAATATTGCAAGTTTTAGAGTAATTGCAGATCACGTGAGAACTGTTGCATTTATGTTATCACAAGGGATTTTATTTGATAAAGTAGGTCGTGGTTATGT
>JBATTX010000213.1:0-8532 GCA_049670825.1 Arcobacteraceae bacterium
TAGATCCCACATCTGATCTCCATGCATTTAATGTATTTAATGCGCTATCAACAGATGCTAAGTGAGCTCTTGCTGCACTTTGCATTCCTGCGGCAGATGATAATCCCGCAGACCATGCTGCAGCTGAAATTGACAATGCTGACATCCCATCTAATCCTGCAGTATTTGATGTTATACCAGAACTTAAACTTATCAGATCTGATGATGTAGCTCCCATTTGGAATTTTAATTGTCCTGTACCTACAGCTCTTTCTGCTACTGTACTACCAGATGATGCTTGCAAGAGTTGAATTCCATTGTACGATGTTTGTTTTGCGATATTGTCAATTTGATCTAAAAGCTTTTTTATATCTTTCCCTATCGCTTCAATACCTTGTGTAGATGTTGTTGCTGTACCAGCTTGTAGTAATTTCTGTTTAATGATATCCAAAATATTTGATTGCTCAGCCATCGCTTTATCTGCTATTTGAATAAGTGCAACACCTGAGTTTCCATTTGACACTGCTTGATTTAATGAATTTGCTTGTGTTCTTAATTTATCTGCTATTGATAAGCCTGATGCATCATCACTTGCTTTATTTATTTTAAGACCTGTGGATAATTTCTCTAATGACTGACCTAATGTTTTATTGTTTTTTGAGTTTGCTTCCATTGCTGTTAATGAAGCAACATTTGTATTTATTCTCATAGGTATATTCCCTTCTTACTTTTCTGTATATGTTTTATAGCTGTATTATAAGTGAACATATCTTAATCGTGGCTTAAATATAATCAAGTTATCCCTTATATTCCCTTTATTTATGGGATTTACTTACCAATTCTTAAAATAAGATTATCATCAATCTTATTTTAAGAATTGGTAAGTACTAACAACTATGTGTTATACAAATATAAAATAAATTTATATTTGTATTGAATTTACTCTTCTATTCTTATCATTGCAGGTTCAGATTTAACTACCCTTGAATTTTTTAGCTCATTTAGTGCATCTTTGATATCTGATTCTTTACAACTATGTGTTGAAAGTAAAAGATTTACCGCTTCTGTTTTTGAACCTTTTTGTACCATTGTTTTTATAGAGATATTTCTATCTCCTAAAATAGTAGTAACCTTAGCCAATACGCCACTTTTATCTTCTACTTCTAATCGTAAATAATATTTAGTTACCATATTGTCAATATTAG
Source organism: Arcobacteraceae bacterium (assembly GCA_049670825.1). Classification (GTDB taxonomy): domain Bacteria; phylum Campylobacterota; class Campylobacteria; order Campylobacterales; family Arcobacteraceae; genus JAIOSF01. Next base: position 1,185 of record JBATTX010000213.1, read on the forward strand.
CAAGTTTTAAACCTGACTCTAGTGGTTTATTAAACCCCAACATTGGTGTGCTCTTACCACTTCTTGCAATATCTATAATATTTGCTATAACAGCACTTGCTGTTGCATTTCCACCCGCTCCTGGCCCATAATACATTGTTTCACCAACTTTATCACCTATAACTGAAACACCATTCATAACACCATCAATTTTGGAAATCATTTCAGTGTTTGGAATTAAGACAGGATGAACACGTAATTCTACTTCATCTTCATTGATCTTTGCAATTGCTAAAAGTTTTAAAGAATAATTGAACTCTTTTGCAAATGCAATATCATCGCTATTAATATTTTGAATACCTTCTATTAAAATGTCTTCTGGTTTGGCATCTATACCATAGGCAATACTAGCAAGAATTAAAAGTTTATGTGCAGCATCAAATCCACCTACATCAAAAGTTGGATCAGATTCTGCATAACCTAAATCTTGTGCTTCTTTTAAAATATCTTCATACTCTACACCATCATTAATCATTCTTGTAAGCATATAATTACAAGTTCCATTCATGATACCTTTTATTGATTCTATGTGATTAGCACTTAATCCATCTCTTAGAGCATTAATAATAGGAATTCCACCAGCTACTGCTGCTTCAAATTCAAATGCTGTATCACCAGCAATATCTTGTAGCTCATATCTGTGATATGCCAGCAGTGCTTTGTTTGCAGTTACAACTGCTTTACCTTTTTGAAGTGCTTTTTTCACTACTTCATAAGGTTTTTCAACACCACCCATTAGTTCAACAACAATATCAATTGAATCATCATCTAAAATATCATCAACATTATCTGTGAGAGTAATTGAAACATCCCTTTTTTTTGATAAATTATTTACTACACCGATTACTGGTTTGATCTCAACACCAGCTCGTGCAGTGATAATATCTTTATTATCTTCTAATATTTGGCATACACTTGTTCCAACTGTTCCTACACCAATGATTCCTACTTTTAACATTTACTTTTCTCCGCCTTCATACTGCTTTAAAAAAGTTTTAATATTTCTAGCAGCTTGTCTTATTCTTTTATCATTTTCAATTAAAGCTATTCTTACATAGTTTTCACCTGTTGGTCCAAAACCAATACCAGGAGCAACTGCAACTCCTGCTTCAACTAATAGTTTTTTTGAAAACTCTAAAGAACCTAAATGCTCAGCACATTTTGGAATTTTAGCCCATACAAACATACTTGATTGATTTCTTCTTATTTTCCATCCTGCATTTGCAAACGCATCTAATAATACATTTTGTCTATGATCATATTTATCTGTAATATCTTGAACACATTTCTGATCGCCATTAAGTGCGACTGTAGCTGCAACTTGTATTGGTGTAAACATTCCATAATCAAGCCAAGATTTAATTTTTTGTAAAGCTCCGATAAGTCTTGTATTTCCTACGAAGAACCCTACTCTCCATCCTGCCATATTGTATGACTTACTTAAAGTAAAACTTTCAACTGCAACATCTAAAGCCCCTGGAGCTGACATAATTGATGGTGTTTTGTATCCATCAAATGTAATATCACCATAAGCAATATCAGAGATAACATAAAATCTCTCTTTTTTTGCCATATTTACAAGTCTTACATAAAAATCAGGTGTAACTGTAGCTGTAGTTGGGTTGTGTGGAAAATTTACTAAAACATATTTTGGTCTTTTTTCTGCTGTATCAAATATCTCTTGAAGATCTATAAAAAATCTATCTTCATCAATATTGTAATCTTCATCATAAACTATTCCGAAATTTTTTACAACACCACCAGCTAAAATAAATGCATAATTATGAATTGGGTATGTAGGATCTGGAACAACTGCAACATCACCTGGATTTGTAATAGCATATGCTAAGTGTGCATATCCTTCTTTACTTCCCATTGTAGCAACACATTGTGTTTGTGGATCTAGATCAACATCATATCTTCGTTTGTACCATCCAGCAATTGCATCAAGTAATTTTGGAATACCTTTAGATGAAGAATAACCGTGAGTTTTTGTTTTTTTTGCTGACTCAACTAATTTTTCTCTAATATGATTAGGAGTATCACCATCTGGATTACCCATACTAAAATCTATAACATCATGACCAGCTCTTCGCTCAGACATTTTTAAATCATTTACCTCTGCAAAAACATACTTTGGTAATAACTCTACTCTATCAAATTTTATTTCATCAAACATTTTTATACCTTTACCTTACTATAATAGAAAGCCCTCTTTTAATATTTATCAAATTATACAAATCTGTTACTTTTACATATCTTGTATTATCTGGCATTTTTACTTTATACCCTCTAAAAACTCTATTTTTTTTGATAACCTTTAAAACTTTTAAATCTTTATCAAAGAAAACTATGTGAGGGAACCAATTGTTTAAATTTCTACTTATAACTTGCAAACTTTTTGCATCTTGAACTTTTAGCATATAAGCTCTTAAGGGTTTTTGAAATTTTACTTTTTCGTAGTTGTCAATTTTTGTTGCATTATCTAAATCTGCATTTGTAAAATCAACTTCATAAAACCATTTATTTGAACCAATATTCACAACTTCACTTACGTGAACACTATTTTTTTTAAGCTCATTCAATAAAACAACAGGATCTAACATATATTCCGCTTTAAAAACAATTTTCCAAATTAATTGTTTTTCTTCATTGATACTCATTGATTTTGTAAAAAAATATCTGTATCCAATCATCTGCATAGTGTCATTTAAAATTTTATATGATTTAAAATTGTTATTTGCACTCTTAAATTCAATTTCAATGTCACTTGGTTTGTTCAATCGTAAATTCAACAAACCATTTTCCTGAAGTGTTTTAAAAAGTTTAAAATATTGAATTTTTTCATTTATTATATATTTTGATTCATCTTTAAATAATAAATCTATTAAACTATTATGTATTTTATAATCTTTTGTACCAATTATATTTTCTATTTTTTGATCAAGAACTGAAGCACTCAATACAGTAGTAAATAATACACTTAATAAAGAAACTATAAAAAATTTAAACATTCTATTTTAACTCGTATATTAATATACCAGCAGCAACTGATACATTTAAACTATCAAAATCATTTTTCATACCAATAGAAACTTTTAAATCAAGTTTTTTCTTGAGTTTATTTGACAGCCCTTCACCTTCACTTCCTAGAAATAAAGCAACTTTTTGGTTAGGTTCTCTTTTGATATCTTTAGCTTCATAACCTTCCATATCAGCACCAACTAAACTAAAACCAACTTGCTTTAATTCATTTGCTAAATCATAACTATTGTATGAGATTGCAATTGGCATATCCAACATAGCACCACTACTTGTACGAACAATAGGAGCTGCATAGAAGTTTTTTAATCCACAGATTATTACAGAGTCAACACCCATAGCGTAACAGCTTCTTACAATTGCACCAATATTTCCTACATCACTTAGACCATCCAAAACAACAACAAAGTCGCTTTTTTTAACATCTTTCATGTGAGCAAATTCAAATTCATCAATGTCCAGTAGGAAACCTTGATGGTTTCCACCTTTTGCTAATGCTTGTGCTTTTTTATTATCAGGGCGAACAATTTTCGCACCAACATCCATAAACTTATTAAAAAGTTTCTTATCAATTTCTTTTGCAAGAAATATTTGTTTTATCATTTTTGGATGTTTTTCCAAAATATAAAATACTATTTGTTTTCCATATACTATCATGCATAAATTCTATCCAAAAATTGCTTATGAAAGAGTTGTAATATTTTATTTATTTTTTAAGACAACTCGTGCATTTTCCTGAGAATACTAAATCACTTTGATCTATTTGGAACTTGTAGTCATGAGAAATAGTATCTACTATTTTACTTGTGTCTAATTTCACATCTAATACTTGTCCACATTCATTACATACTAAATGTGAGTGTTGTTCTTTTACTATTTCGAACACTGATTTCTGATTTGGTATTTTTACTTCTAAGAGTAACATATTGTTAATCATTGAATTTATATTCTTATAAATAGTAGCTAGAGATATCGAACTGAACTTCGCTTTTACCTCTTCATATAGTGTATCAATATTTATATGACCATATTTATCTATAGATTCAATAATCACTAACCTTTGTGGTGTAGCTTTTAAATTATATTCTCTTAATATTGTTGTGTAATTTTTCATAATAACTATTATACTAAAAATTAGACTAAAATCATTTATTAATAAATAATTATTATCCTTTAATATTCTAAATTTATATTTTAATAAGCATTCATATTCATTATTTATTCATATAGTTTTGATATTATTATAATAATAAAAGAGGTAAAAATGTCTAAATTTAAAATATTATATATTGATTCAAACAAAGAATATGCATCTGTAACATTATCTCACCTTATTAATTCAAATTATGATGTACAATTTGCTAACACAATAAAAGATGCTTTGTTATCTTATTCAAAAAATAAACCTGATATTATAATTACAGATGTAAAAATCGAAAATAATTCATCTTTAGATTTTCTAAAAAAGATAAAACAAAAAGATAAAAATTTAAAAATTATAATCCTTGCAGGTGATTCTTATCAAGAGATGTTACTTGAAATAATTGAACTCAAAATTGATAAGCTCATATTAAAAAATGAATCGTATATAAAAATTATTCAAGAGATAGAAAATATTGATTTTAATAAAAATGAACAAAAAAATGAACAAAAAACACAATTAATCAATTTAGGTGATGATTTTTATTATAAAACTGACGAAAATAGCATTTTAAAAAACAATAAACATATTTTATTAACTAACCAGGAAACTTCTTTGATTCAAGAGCTAATTAAATCAAAAGGGTGTTATATTTCTACTAGTCATCTTCAAGATATTATCAGTTCTCAAGATGCAGCTTCTATAGACACACTTCGTACAGTTATAAAAAGAATTAGAAAAAAAACGCACAAAAACATAATTGTAAATAAAAATGCAGTAGGGTATAAGATTAATTATATTTTACCAAATGATGACAGAATCAAATTAAATATTCCAAAAATTACCGATTTGAATATCAAAATTTTAATACTCAAAGGGAATAAGCAAAAGAATGATTCTCTTAGATTTGAGTTAGAAAAATTAGGTTTTATATGCGAAAATTGTTACACATTAGAAGACGCACATATTTTAGTAGAAAGTGAAAAATATGATTATATTATCTCTGATTTAAATCTTCCTGATGGAGATAGTATAGATTTTATAAGAGATATAAATGATTCAAAATTTATTATTTTATCGACTGAACAAGATATACACTATAAAGAATACCTTTACTTTAAAGGTATCATAGATTATATGATGGATACAGACGATACAAATTATATGGCGTATAATATTTACACTAGTATTTTGAAAGTTCAAACAAATACTAAATTTAATAATATCTTAGTTATTGATAAATCAAAAAGGATATGTGAACAAATTAAAGACTTGTTGCAACCAAGAAACTATAATATAAGTATTTTAAATGATTTAACAAATGCTATTGAACTTGTAAAAACAAAGCAATTTTCATTAGTAATTTTAGATATGAACATTAATGATAACTTTGAATTTTTACATGAGGTAAAATCTAATATTGATAAATCTATTTCATTTATCATGCTAACCGATACGAATAGAACCTACGATGTTGTAAGAGAAGCTTATAAAAATGGAGCTGAAGAGTCATTACGAAAACCTATTTTTGCTGAAGAATTTATTTTAAAAGTTGATCAGATAATTTCTAAAACAAAATTAATTGGTGAATTGATTCAACAAAATGAGCTTATTGAATCATATAAATCAATTGTAGATAAATCTGCCATTGTGTCAAAAACAAATAAAAACGGTAAAATAACTTATGTAAATGAATTTTTCTGTAATATCTCTGGTTATTCAAAAGAGGAATTATTGGGTCAAAATCATAATATTATCCGTCATCCAGATACTCCAGATGCACTTTTTAAAGATTTATGGAAAACTATCTATGAGGACAAAAAAGTATGGTATGGTATTGTCAAAAATAAAACAAAAGACAATAAAAGCTACATTGTACAAACTTCAATTATGCCTATTCTTGATAGTAGTAATAACATTATCGAATTTATAGCATTAAGAAATGATATCACAAATATTTATGAGGTAAACAACTAATGACTATCTCAAATGACAATGCAAAAACTGTGCGAAAAAAATTTCATGAATTACAAACACTACAAAATATTATTAGCCAATCAGTACTTTATAGTACAACCGATTCAAATGGTAAAATAGTCTCTGTTTCAAAAGCTTTTGAAAACTTAACTGGATATAAAGAATCAGAAGTTATTGGGAAAAGTCACAATATTTTTAAAACGCCAGATACTCCTTCAGAATTTTATAAACAAATGTGGTCACAACTTCTTCAAAACAATAAGTTTGAAGGTGAAGTAAAAAATTACAAAAAAAATAAAGAAGAATACTGGATTAATCTTACTATTCATCCTTTATTTGATGAAGATGGTGAAAAAATAGGTTATGCTTCGTATAGAGAAAATATTACTGATAAAAAAAAGTTAGAATATATCTCAACCCATGATACATTAACAAATATATATAATAGAGTATATTTTGATACTATGTTAGATCAACATATTCAAAAAGCTAACACTTCTGGTCACCAATTTGGTTTAATGATGCTTGACATAGATTATTTTAAAAATATAAATGATCTTTATGGACACAATGTAGGTGATACTGTACTTAAAAAGATTGCAAAAATTCTACAAGAAAACGTTGATGAAAATGAAGTAGCTGCTAGGTGGGGTGGTGAAGAATTTGTAATTATATTTTCAAATAATAACAAAAAAAATAAAATGAATCTTGCAAATAAAATAAGAGAACAACTAGAAAATAGTTCTATTTTAGATGCAATTGAAATTACTGCAAGTTTTGGAGTAGGACATTATGTAAAAAATGAATCCAAAACAAGCTTTTTTGAAAGAATTGATAAAGCACTCTATACTGCTAAAAAAAATGGCAGAAATATGGTAATTGATGCCGACTAAATTAAATAATAAATTTTATCAATTACTATTTTTTATTATTTATTAAATCAATCTTAATATTACAAACTTGTTATCAAGATAAGTTGTTTTTTTAAAAAAATTAATGTAGAATTATCTCATCAAAAATTAAAGGAAATAAAATATGTTAGTAACAAAACAAGCTCCAGATTTTACAGCTACAGCTGTATTAGCAGATGGTCAAATCGTTGAGGATTTTAAATTATCAGAAAACTTTGGTGAAAAAGGTACAGTATTA
>JBATTX010000214.1:0-8274 GCA_049670825.1 Arcobacteraceae bacterium
TAATACTGTACCTTTTTCACCAAAGTTTTCTGATAATTTAAAATCCTCAACGATTTGACCATCTGCTAATACAGCTGTAGCTGTAAAATCTGGAGCTTGTTTTGTTACTAACATATTTTATTTCCTTGTTTTGTTTTTTGATAGAGGAAGTATAGGGAAATAGAATATGGTTGGATTAAAAGATTTTTTGTAAGTTTTTATTTTAAGATAAATTTTAGTAAATGATAAAAATTATCCTTTAGAGTTTGAAAGGTTATTTTTATAGTTTTCATAAAACCAATAAAAACCAAACATCAAGCCTGGAGTTTTTGCTTTTGTTTCATCATATATAAAAGCTTTCGATTCTTCAAGTGGTAAAAATTCTAACTCTATTTGTTCGTCGTTAATTCCTCCCCCGTCATGTATTTTCATAGATTCATCAATAGTGGCAAAATATAAGTGCTGTTTAGCTCCACTTACCCCTACATTTGTAAAAAATGAGGAGATTTTTTGAATATTTTGTATCTCTACAGCATATCCACACTCCTCATCAATCTCCTCTTGGACTATTTGTTCTAGTGAAATATTTTTATCAATAATCCCAGCACATAGTTCATAAGTAAAATTATAATCGTTGTGATGAATATATACAGGTGGTCGAAACTGTTTTACAACTAAAAAAGCATTTTTTGCTGTGTGGAACAAAACTACAGCAACACTATCGTGCGATTTTACCGCTTCCCAAGATTTGTTTGTATTGTTTTGTGTGTAGTTTATGCGTAAGGGTTTGACAAATCGTGGATCTTCTAGTGTAGTTGTAGTGAGGTTTGATATGGCAAATGCGTTATTATTTTTCATACCGGTTATTTTATATTGTTATGAATTTTATTTACTACTTCATCTGTAATCATCATATCGTAGTTTTCATAAACAAAGTTATAGTCACTTTCCATCTGCATTTTCATAGTCTCTTTAAAATATGTATCAGCAACAATTTGTTTTGTTCTTTCTTCTATATAATCTTCAGAGTTTAAGAGTTCTGTATCTTTAGTTACAAAATCTTTTAATGCGTGTAAGATTGCGCGACTTCGTAAGTTGTATTCAAACTTCTCTTCAAAGTTATTCTCTTTATAGTGATGAAGGATTATTTCAACAATATTTCCCAAAGCAGTATCAACAGGAAGTTGAAGATTAAGTTCTCTTAACTTTTGTATTGTTTCATCATAATCTTGTAAAGTTTCAAGTACAAAATTTCCTAAACTAATTTGATAATATAACTCATATCTTGTGAGCATATCAACAATTGCATCTCGTGTTAAATGTGTTTTCATATTTTCTGTTAAATTCATAAAGGTATTTTATCTTTTTTTACTTATTTCCCACTAAGTATAGTACTTTTTTAGAGTTTAGCTTGTGGTGATTTCAACTTTACATTTGCAAATAACAATAATAAAACACCAGCAAAAACAATACCTGCAGTTACAAATAAAGCTGCATGGTAGTTTCCAAATAACTCGATTAGTTTTACACTATATAGTGGAGCACCCACTTGTCCTATCCCATAGGCTGTAGTTAATGCTCCCATTAATATGACAGGATTTGATTTTGCAATCTTTCCACCTAGATTCATAAATAAAGCAACAAGCCCTACAAATGTTCCTCCAAATAAAACTCCAGAGAATAGATTTGCATATATATTTGTAGAAAGTGCAGGGATCAAAATCCCTACTATTTGTAAAACCATAGCAATGATAATTATATTAATACTTCCATATTTATGTGCAAGTGTCATCCATATAATACACGAGGGAATTCCAGCAAGCCCTACTAATGTCCATGTAAAATTTCCATAACCCTCTAATCCATGTAAGGAGTTAATAATATCTGGTAAAAAAGTACCTTGTACAACCATACCAACCCCTTCAGTAAAATACGCAATAATAAGTATAATAACAAATGGGCTAAAAAGTGATTTGTCAAATTTATGAATCGTTGCATTTTGGTTGATGTGTTTATCAAATGATAAAATATAGATACTATAAATTGCTGCAAAAATACCAAAGATTGTTAAAACTATCCAAGCTGTTCTCCAGTTCGCATCATAGATAAAAACAGCTCGAACAATTAAATCTGTAACTAAAACAGAAAAACCAATACCTGAAAAATGTATCCCCATAGCTTTTGTTTTGTTATCCATTTTAAGTTTTGTCATCACAATTGCAGAACCAACTACCAAAGCCATAGCAGCACCAAAACCAGCAATGATTCGTGAGATTGCCCATATTGTATCATTTTGAGTGATACCTAATACAAGTGTTGTAGCTATACATAAGAACATTCCAAATCGAAAGTATTTTACTTTTGCATTAATATCTTTAATAAAAACTGCAAAAATAGAACCACCTAAATACCCTGCATAATTAATAGATGCTAATACTCCTGCAAATGTTACACTTAAATAGTCTTCTAGCATAAATGGTAAAAGTGAGGTAAATACAAATCGTGCAACACCAACTCCTACAATCAATGCTAAGATTCCTGCTAATATAATCGCACTATTACTGTTTCTATCTAATAAATTCATAGTACTTTTCCTTTTTTTAAATATTTGATATAATATCACCAAAAGTGATGGAAAGTCAAATATAAAATCGTGATAGATGATATAAGGAAAAGTGATGGATTCAAATTTATTAAAAGTATTTGTAACAGTAGCGCAAGAAAAGAGTGTAACCTTAGGGGCAAAAAAACTAGGCTTTGCACAATCAAATGTAACTTCACGAATCAAACAGTTGGAAAAATCAGTAGGTTTTCCTTTGTTTCATCGAGTTCCAAAAGGGGTTCTTTTAACAGCTGAGGGTGAAAAACTCTACGAACACGGTATAGAGATAGTAAAAAAAGTGGAAAATGCGATTTTAGATATGCAAAATATTCAAGAGCAACAAAAACTCATAGTGGGTTCAACTGATTGTAATGCAGCTGTTCGTATCTCACCATTTTTAGTAAAATTGCATGAAGATTACCCAAATATGCAGCTAGAACTTTTAACAGGAACTACAAGAGATGTTATCAATATGGTTTTGAACTATAAAGTTGATATCGCTTTTATTAGTGGTGAGCCAAAAAGTGATGATATTATGGTACTCAAAAGATATGAAGAGGAGGTTGCGATTCTTGAACCCAAAGATGAAAGTTGTCCAAATGTGATACTTTCTTTTAAAGAGGGGTGTGCTTATGATGAATTTTTAAAAGATTATTATGTACAAAAAGGTGAAAAGATTGAAAAAAGTTTAGCGTTTGGGAGTTTAGAAACGATTTTAGCATGTGTAAAATCTGGTATGGGAAAAACACTACTTCCTACAAATCTTGTTGAAAAATTGGGGTTTAGTGAAGAGTTAAGAATCACTAAACTTGATAAGCAAACAGCTTATATCCCTACTTGTTTGGTGTGTAGAAAAAACTATATACCAAAAATTAAAGAGTATTTAGAACAATTAGATTTGTAAGAAGTGATGTGTTTATACGAGTGTATATAATAGAATTTGTAGTAACTAAATTAACGAGTAGTTGTTCCTCCAATTAAATTTGTAAAGTTACTTAAATCTATGAGATCACTTTTTGATGATTTTTTATTCCTGAGTTGCTTGCGCATGACTTTCATGTTATATCCTTTTTAAAATATTTTGAATAAAGAGATAGCAACTATTGTTGCTTCTATAGTTAAAATTATATTATAGTCTCTTTTGTGTTCTTTGTATGTATTTATTATTTTATTTTTCATTTTGTACTCCTTGTATCTGAAGGAGGAACAACTTAATATTATAATACATTTATAGGTTTTATCTAAAATATAACAAAAAAGTTTCTTTTGTTATATAAGATTTTTTTAAGGATTTGAAATTAGTTAGTTTTCTAGGGGAAGTTCGATAGTAAATTGTGCACCAAGTTTAGTATTTGTTGCATAAAGTTTTCCATTGAGATGTTTTTCTATAATCTCTTTACTCATATAAAGACCAAGTCCTGTACCTATTGATTGGTGTTTTGTACTAAAGTATGGATTAAATATTTTAGGAAATATCTCATCAGAGATTCCACCTGCATTATCTTCAATGTTTATAATAGCTTTGTTCTGCTTCTTTTGTAATGATATTTTCACAATAGGAGATTCAATTTTTCTCTCTACTAAAACATCTTTTGCATTGTTTAAAATATTGATTATAACTTGTGAAAGTTCTCCAACTAACATATTTATATGGATAGGTTCCGTTTCATCTATGTTTTTGAGTAAAACAATATAATTGTTTGAAAGGGATGCTTCAACAATATTGATATCATTTTTAAGCCTATCTTGTAAAATAACCTCTTTTAACTCTTTCTTCTCTTTGATATAATCCCTAAAAGTATCAATTGTATTTGAAAGAAAATTTACTTTTTCAATAATCGCATTTAATGCTTCATCTTCTTTTTTATCCGTAATAGTTCCAAATGCTTTTTGTGCTAAAATACCACTAGCAGCTGTGCTAATCAAACTTAGTGGTTGTCTCCATTGGTGCGCGATATTTCCTATCATCTCACCCATTTGTGCATTTTTAGTTTGTTGATACAAAATTGCATCTTTTTTTGAGTTTTCCTCAATTGCATTTTTAATACGCTCTTCTAGTGTATCGTTAAGTTCTTTTAAATTTTTAGTTTTTTCATCAACCACTAATTTTAATTTTTTATTTGCTTGATTTAAAAAATAGTGCTTTAAAATTATAAATAACAGTATACTAAACAATAAGCCAACGATTATATAAAAAGCTTTATAATCATAAGACTTTTCAAATTTAATATTTTCGTATGCTTTAATAATTTCCGTTAAAGTTGATGGTTCTATACTATGAATAGCTTTATTTAGTGCAGATTGTAAAAGTGGATAGTCATTTCGTATCATTATAGATACATTAAATGTGGAACCAGTATTTCCAGCTATTTTTATATTGTCATAACCTAATTTTTTTATATTGTATACTAAGGTTGGTTTCATATCTACAAACCCAAAAACTTTTCCTTTTTGGATGAGTTCCAATCCCTCTTTGATATTTTCAACAAAAACAAAATTGATATTTGGATATTGTTTTATTAAAAGTTTATGTGCAGTAAAGTTTCGACCTACTGCTATTTTTTTTGTTATAACTTTGGAAAAATCTTCTATAAAATTTTCCTTATTATTTGTTGCTATAGAGATTGGAAAAGATATGTATTCCTCTGTAAATAAAGCATATTTTTCTCTATCCGAAGTTTTTCCGGTACTCAAAATAAGATCAGCAGTTTTATTTTTGATACTATTGAGTTGATTTGTAAAGATACCATCAAATTGGTACTTGATTTTTAAACCCAACTCTTGTGCTAAAATTTCCCAATAATCTGTTGCAATTCCAGCAGGACTTCCATCTGTATTTTGAAAACTTATTGGTTTAAAATCTTTTGATATCGAAACTGTTAGTTGTGTATTTTTGATAAACTCTTTCTCTTTTTGAGAGAGATATATTTTTGAATCATCGAAGATAAAACTATTGAGGTCAAAATCATTCTCAATCAAACCCATAAGACCATATACATCTTTTATACGAGCTAATCTATTCACTTGAATATCACCAAAAGTAATATCTTTTTTGAGTGATAGTTTTTTCATCACTTCTGCTTCATAACGAAGAGCTTCGTATGATTTTTTTTGAGTATTATATTTTTTTTGAATTACTTGTACAGTTTCATGAATATGAGTATAAGCATATTGCCATCCTTTTAAAGTAGCACTTTGAAATCTACCAACGAGTTCTGGATTTTTTTTAGCAAGTGAATTTGATGTAAAGATAAAAGCATTGTAAAAATCAAATCCAAACTCTTTTGGGTCAAATATGTTGTATTTGATTCCCAGTGAATCTAAAGTAAAGAGTTCATTTGAACTATACGCAGAAAAAATATCGACTTTACCATTAATCAAATCATAAATATCAAACGTCGGTTTGATTCGTTGCATTTGTTCTAATGATATTTTTTGAGAGAAAAACATACTTAAAAAAGGTGCATTTGTTATTGCATCATCTTCCATCATGATTTTTTTATTTTTAAAGTCTTGAATTGTTTTTATTTTAGAATTTGCTAGGGCTACTAATATATGAGGAGAAGATTGAAAAATAGCATTCAATAAAATAATATCTGCACCATGCGATTTTTCTAAAATAAGATTAGGGTAACCAACACCAAAAGTAGAGATCCCTTTTTCTACATCTTTTGTGATATTTATACCATGATGAAACTCTTTGATATTAACATCTAAATCAACATCATCATAGAAACCTTTCTCTTTAGCCATGTAAAATCCAGCAAATTCAAATTGATGTTTCCATAATAGCTGTAGTGATACTTTGTCTTTTGTAGGGTTTGAGAAGAGGGCGGATATAAATAGAAGATTGAGAATAATAAGTTTATACATATATAACTTTCTTAAAATATTTTTGTAATTTAATTATAACATATATTTATAGAGTTAGTTAGCTTATGTTTATAAACCTCTATAAAGGTCTATAAACTTTAATATTTGTGTAGTTTTCTGCATCTCTTAGATACTGTGCATGAAGTTGACTCATGATACCTTTGTCACAATAAAATAAATACTCTTTATTTTGTGGAAGTTTTTTAAACTCATTTTTTAATTTAAAAAATGGAATTTTTAGAGTTTCACAAGGTGCATCAATAATCTCATCCTCTTGTCTAATATCAATAACAGTATAGTTTCCACTTGAAAGGTCACTTATAGTTTCAATTTGTCCTATTTCACTGACATCAGAAGCTATTTCATCTACAAAAATTCTTGTAGCATCTGCAACTGCTTTATCTAAAACTTCATAGTTGAATTTCTTAGATACCTCTTCCATTCTTTTGTATGAACCATGTACAATAGGGTTTTTAGAGATAACACCACAATATTCTGGCATATTTTCTGCAAATCTTCGTGTTCCTATCTCATTTGCAATGCCCATAATTTCAGGTTTATTCATCGTTGCAAGTGGTCGTAAAATTAGTTTATTTGTAACTTGATCTATTAACGCCAAGTTTCTTAATGTTTGACTTGAAACTTGCGCTACACTTTCACCTGTTAGTAGTGCATCTATCTCCATCTCATTTGCTATTTTTTCACTAGCTAAAAGCATCAGTCTTTTAAGTGTTACACCCATATATGACTCATTAGTTGATCTAAATATCTCAGTGATAACATCATCAAAAGGTACAGAAATAAAAGACACTCTATGTGATGCTCCAAATTTATTCCATAAGTATAGTGCAACTTGTTTTACACCAATTTCGTGAGCGATTCCTCCAAGATTAAAAAAGATAAAGTGAGTTTTTAATCCTCTTTTCATAGTAAGGTATGAAGCAACTGTAGAATCAAACCCACCTGACATCAATGACAAAATATCACCTTGAGTACCTATAGGAAAACCTGAAAGTCCCTTATATTTTTGAGTAATGATATTTAGTTGGTTATGAACAAGTTCAATATGAATAGTAACTTCTGGATTGTGTAAGTCAACAGTACTGCTTGGATTGTTTGCTAACATATGTCCACCAACAGTTTGCTCTATGTTTGTAGATTTAAAATCATGTGTTCCTGTTCTTTTAGCTCGAACTACAAATCGTTTATTTTCGATAGTGTGAGCCATCATCTCATTTACTTTTGTTTTGATATCTTCTAAAGTATCTATCTTATCAAATTGTAATGCCTCAAGAACTAATTCAATCCCTGGCGTTTGTAAAAGTACAATTCTAGATTCTGTTACATATTCAATTGGAGTAACTACCTCTATTTTGTCATTAAACTTTCGTACATTTATCTCATCTGAAATTCTGTGTAAAAGCTTTTGTAAGTTATTGTAAAGTTGACCTACCATTTGTTTTTTTGCAGATGGTCCTTTTACCATAATCTCTGGAAAAAATTTAATGATAAATTTTTGTGTCGTTATTTGTGAAGTTTGCATTATATTGTAAAACCTTGTTATTTAGTAAAGAATATTATAACATAAATGTATAGAAGAAAACTTGAAGGTAATATACAAGTATATATAATGATACGTTAAATATAAAAATATATATAAAAGAAATAATAAGTAACTAAAAAAGCCCATAAGAAATAGTCAAAAAAAAGAATTTAAAAATTTAAGCGATTTCAAAGAAAAAACCCTTGACATTGAAAGAAAATTTTATTATAATTCGCGTCCAATAACAGTAAGGCACTTAAGAGATTAAGAGGAAAGA
>JBATTX010000215.1:0-8349 GCA_049670825.1 Arcobacteraceae bacterium
ATACTTCTGATATTTCACTATTGCTTCTTTTCCATTTGCAGCTGTAGCTATAACACTATGTCCTAAATCCTCTATATATTTTTTTATTGATACTCGTATTATTTCAGCATCATCAACTACTAATATATTTGCCATATTCCCCTCTTTCTAATGTGTAGTATTTAGAATAATTACTGCTAATTCTAAACTACCATATTCTGTTACTATTTGCTTTATAGATGTTTGATTTTGATGAATAAAAGTCTCTACAATAGCTTGATCAAGCACAAATGGAGTACCTAATGTTAATTCAGCATAATCATTAGGAAACTTATCTAAAGATAAGCCAATCAAAATATTTAAAACCTCTCCTGCTAAATTATTTTTTAGTTTTTCTTTTTCTTTATCATTACTGTTTTTAATAAAAAATTCTACTATTCTTACAAGTAATTTTTCCTCTATGGATATTGTGAATATTACATTCATCAGTCCAGTTAATTGAATTGTTGAATAATAATTTGTAATATTCATTTTTTCAGGAGAATTAATAGTATTCGTTTTAAGTTCTACATCATGCTCTAAAAAATACAGTGCTGTTGTTTCAATAGATGAAGATAATATGTATACATCATTTTTTGTATCATCTTTATAAGGTATTGCAAAAATAAATTTTAAACCTTTAAAACGATTATTTTCTATTTTTACTGTTCCATTCAACTTTAAAAGTTCATATTTCACAGAGGCTAACCCAACTCCTCTTCCTGAAAGTTCATCCACATAATCTATTGTTGAAAACTCATTAGAAAAAACAAATTGTAGTATATCTTGATCTGTTAATTTTGCTATATCTTCTTGTGAAACTAAACCATGTTCAAGCGCTTTTTCAATTATTTCAGGAATATTTATCCCTTGACCATCATCAGAAATTGTTAAAACGATATTCTTCTCATCAAAGTCAAAATGAGATTTTATTTTTCCTTTTGGATTTTTGTTATATTGTACTCTTATGTATTCTTCTTCAATTCCATGCACTATAGAATTGAGAAAAATATGGACTAAAGATTTTGTGAAATTCTTAAATTTTTCACCCACTAATAACTCTTTTGGTCCTACTACTTCCAATGGATATAGCTCTTTATCTATTTTTTTAGCAGTATTTGCTACAGTTATTTTATGTGCATTTATCATATTATAAAATGATTGATCTTTTAAATGTTTAATAGACTCTAATATCTGCTTTAAATCAAAATCATTTGACTTTTGAATTAGTGATTCAATTGAAGATACCAAACTATCTATTTGTTCTATTTCTACTTTAACTGAAGTGATTGGGGCTAAAAAGAGATGCCCAAAAGTATCGGTGATAAGTTTTATATCTTCATAAAAAGCATTTTGTAATTGTTCTTTATGTGTTGTATTAAATGATTCATTTTTTAAAGATGTTTCCAAAATATGTATAGCTTCAATTGTATGAAGCATCTCTAGTTGGGCAAATAAACCTTTAAATGTATGTAGATCCATTTTTAATTTATGTTCATCACTATCTTGAAAATTGTATTTCAAAAATTTAATAAATGATTGTATTAATTCTATTGACTCTTCTTTATGTGTTGCAATTGTTATATACATTTTTTGCATTTTTTGTTCATGCTTTATTTTTGTTTCTAATTCAATTTGATTTGTAATATCTCGTAATAAAAGTAATAACATATTATTTGGTAAGATTTTATAATGTATTGAGTACTTATATTTATCATTATAATGTTCAGAAGGGAGTAAAGATAGGTATATCTCTTGTGTCTTTAGACAATCTATTTTAAAAATCTGTTCACAACCAAAATTAAAAGTTTCTTGTAGCTCTTGATGATTGTAAAATAATACATCAGATATATTTTTACATACAAGAGTATCTTCATTTAAAATATTTAGACAACTTTTCGAATAACTCTCTTGTATTTTAAAATTTTTGTCAAATATCAAAAAACCATCTTCAATATTATCAAGCATATTTTGAATTTGATTATGAAGTTGTACAGCTCGTTTTTTATCTGTAATATCTTGACGTACAGATGCATATCCTATTATATTTCCTTTTTTGTCTTTTTGAGGAGTAATAGTTGCTTTAACCCAATAAAAATCTTTATTCTTTTTTAAATTTTTTATTTCACCTTTCCATGTTTTACCCAAAGCTATTGTTTCCCAAAGTTCTTTAAATACTGAAGCTTCCATATCAGGGTGTCGTACAATATTTTGTGGTTGTCCTAATAACTCATCCTTACTATATCCAGAGATTTCGACATAAGCGTCACTTACATATTTTATAATTCCTCTAGTATCCGTTAATGAAGCGATTACATTCTCACCATAGAGTTCTAGTAAAAAATCAACATCAAAATTTGTAAAATAATTCATACTATCCCTTTTATTTCTTCAATTCAAATTGTTTTTCTAATTTAAATTTTACATAATCATTGATAAGAATACTTTTATCATTTACAAAGGAAAATTCTGTTTTTTTTGTAACTTCTTGAACTATATTTTTTAATGACAAGAGATTTTTTTCCTCTTTTTCTTCCTCTAATTCTGCATATTTTAAAATCATCATATCAAAAGCATGATTATAAAAATAACCACTTTCACCTTTTACATTAAGAATTTTTTTCACTAAAATCCAATTAGCAAAAATATTTTCAAAAGCTTTTCTTTGTTCACAACTCAGAAAAAGACTCATTACAATTTTTTTCCACTTAAATAGTCCTAAATAAGCTTGATGACTAATCCACAATTCATGAATCCACCAGTCTTGAAATCGAGGAAAACCTTTAAAGTTTTTTAAATTTAACTCTTTTATATTCTCTTTAACATTATGTAACAATGTTCTAAGTTGTAAAATAATTATAGGTATTCTATAATTGAGTAATTTTAATTCATTAGTCTTTTCATCAAATTTATTTTCTACAAGTTTTAAAAACTCGTTTTTTATTTCAAGTAAGTCATCATCTAAATCTGTATGAATATCCAAGAATAGTTCTTTACTCTTGTTGCCAATTTCGAAAATATCTTCATCTTCTAGTTGTATCTCAACAGGCAATTCTTCCATAATTATCAAAGCATTTTCTATCTCGTTTTGCTTTCTACTTTTACTACGTTTTATTCGTTGTATTTGATATTTAAAATAGTTTCTACGTTGAATTTCTTCTTTTGTTTTTTCATTTTCATTGACTAAAAGAAGATCTTCATTGGAAAGTTTGATTAATTTTTGAGTATATTTATTCAGTAAAAAAGTATTTTTTTCAATACTCAATTCAGCAGATGCAAACGCAACAAGTGAAAGTTTTATTTTGCCCTCTTCTGCATTTTTTAATAAATTTTGTGATTGTTCAATACGGTTGCTGAGCAATTTTATTTTATTTTCTAACTCTTCAATGATACCCATACAAGACTCTCCTTAATAAAGCAATTGTTACATACAAAAGTGTCAAAAAGTGTCAAATAGAATAATTTGTGAATATAAGAAAAGTTTATTTTAAAGTTATACTATAGCCTTGACCATAAATATTAGAGATTGTATTTTCAGGTAATTTTTTTCGTAGTCTTTTAATAGCTGATTTTATCGTATTTTCAGTTACTTCGTATGCTAAACTAGATGATGAAATAGAACAAAAAAGATCGTAATTTGAAAATATTTTATTTTTATTCGTTATAAGAACATCTAAAATACTAATTTCGTTATATGAAAGTTTCACCTCTTCACAATTGTGAAAAAGCTTTTTCGTTTGTTTGCACCAATAATAATCTTCATTAATAACAACATGAAATGACTTATCAGAATATTTTTCAAACAAGTCAAGAAACATTGAGGTAATTGTATCTAAGCTAAATGGTTTAGAAATAAATTTATTAATGTTTAAATTAATGAACTCAATTAAATATTTTGATTCATCATGAGCTGATGTAACTACTATAATCTGCTGTTTATTTAGATTGAGAATTTTTTTTGACAAACATAATCCATCCACTATTGGCATTTTTATATCTGTAATTACCATATCATAATGTTTGTCATTAGCATTATAATATTTTGTATATAATTCAAATCCCTCTTTTCCATTTGAAGCTGTATCGATACTTTTGAAAAGATTCTGTAACATTGCAGATGTTTTATTTCTTAAATCAGTATCATCTTCAACATACAATACAACAAGATTTTTTGTTAATTTATGTAATTTTTCTAAAATATTCATACCAATTTCCTTCAATCTTTTAATTCAATTCTAAAACATATTCCATCGTCTGTATTCCTAGCAGTTATAGTGCCATTGTGGTGTTCTTTTAATATTTTCAAAGACATATAAAGCCCAAGCCCTGTACCATTTTTTTTCTCTTTAGTACTAAAATATGGTTCAAATATTTTATTTAATATTTCCTCTTCACATCCGCCACCATTATCACTAATTTCAAGAAATACACCATCATCCAAATCTTGCGTCATAATGACAATTTTTGGATCAACTGAGTCGTGAATTAAAAAATTTTCTCGTGAATTTTGTAAAATATTTAAACAAACTTGTATTAACTCATTTTCAAAAACACAAATCTCTTTAGATGAACGGTAATCAAAAACAACTTCAATATTATAAGATACAAAATAATTTTTTATCATATTATACGCTTTATTTGCAATTGTGTTTAGGGTAGTTTTTTGAGTAAGCTTATTTGGTTTGTAAAAATCTCTAAAATCATCTATTGTATGAGTTAAATTCTCTGTAAAACTTTCGACATCATTGAGATGATTTTCTACATAGTCTAATATATTTTTATCATTTTTATTCAATATTAATTTCATTTGTAAATCAATAACAGATGAAGAGATTGCTGCAAGTGGTTGTCTCCACTGATGAGCAATCATTGATATCATCTCACCTAATTGAGCTAATTTTGATTGCATTAAAAGCTGTTTCTCTTGCTCTTTATTTTTATTAATCTCATTTTTAACTATTGATTCCAAATTAGAATTAAACTCTTTTAACTCATTTTGAACAGCCACTCTAAGGCTAATATCTCGCCAAACCATACAGAATTTTTGTTTTACAAACAACTCTTTTTTTAACTTGAGGATATCTATTTCAATCCATTTTTCATTTTTATCTTTATCTAAAAAAACCCAATCAAACTTTGACTTTCCGAGTTTTTCGGCAGTTTCCATCATCTCTTGAGCTTTATCACAAGAGAGTGTATTATCAGGTTGAAAAGCAGGTGTTAGATTTAATGGATGTTCTGATAAAAACTCTTTTTTACTTGTGTAACCAAATAAATTAACTAAAGTATCATTACAGTCAATGATTTTATTTTCGGATATTATTGAGATACCATCAGCGAAGTTATTATATAAAAGACTATAAAATCTCAATTTATAGTTTACATATACCAAATAAAAAATTATAATAATTAAAAAATATTCCATTTTTAATTATATCACAAACTATAATAATTATCTATTTTACTTTACTAATACCTTATATTTTCTCTAGTGATTTCTCTTTTTTTATTTTCATAATTGGTTTTTGAATAAACAGATTATTTGGATACAAAATAGTATTACCATCTGCATCTAATATCTCAATTTGGAAAAGGGATATCTCAATAATCTCTCCTGATAAGCTGTTGTCACCATCTATTACTTTTATCTTATCCCCAACCCTAGCAGGAAAAGTAAAAAATATAATAATACTCGAAGTTAAATTACTCAAAATGGACCATTGGGCAAATAAAGCTACACCAATTACAGCAAAAATAGATGATGCAAATACCATAATCCCCCCTAGCTGCATATTCCAAATAATTGCTAGTGCCATCAATGCAAAAAATATTATAATAAAATGTAGTAATTTACTAACATAATAAATTCTTTTAGGAATGATATTTTTTCTCGTACCAATCTTTTGAATAAAATAGTCTGAACCTTTTGATATTATCAATACGATCACAAATAATGATAGAGTTAGTATTAAATTTGTTGTTATCAAATGTATCCCTTAAATATATTGTTATTGATATAATTATACACTAAATACCATAAGTTATTATGAATACTCACTCTCTAAACTTTTCAAATATATCTCTTTTTTCTTTTACAATCTCTATGGTATGCCCATAAATAATTTTCTTAAATTTTTGATAGAGTTTAAACTGTATTAAAATAGCACCCAAACCTAAAATGGCTACATACGATAACAAACTACTAAGGTTTATTTGAAAATAATCAAACAACATCGCACTTATACTTCCACAAATAATTGCAATCGATATCATAAAAGAACGTAACATCAGATACTCTTTTAACTCAATAGCTTCATCTTGCATAAAGTCAACTGTATGTACCCTTGCTATTTCAAAAGTGATTGCCTGAATTGTAAAGATGGTTAAAATCAAATAGGTAAATCCAATGATAGAATAATGCAATACACTGTATGAAAGAATCTGTACTATATCTAAACAAATTGTAAACAGGTAAATATTATAAATCTTTATATGTTTAAAAAGTGGCTGTACTATCCCATCTAAGGCACCTAAAAGCATAAAAAAGCTTATCATAAATACAGGTAAATATGTACCTTCTAGTTTTGTTACATAAGGAATAAGTGTCCAGTCGATATAGGTTGTCAAAAATAACACTAAAGATTGAAGATACAAAAAATGTGATTTTTTCACCTCTTTAAACATCGACTTATAGTTTCGTAAAGCCATTATTCAGCCTTTTATCATCAAATATCCATCAATATTATTTGGATAATAATTTTGTAAAGTTTTTGAAATTTTAAAGCCATTTTTTTCATAAAGTTTTATAGCTTGTTCATTTGTTGTTTTTACTTCTAATGTATATTTACTAAATGGCAAAATATCTAATGAATGATTTAAAAGCTTTTGTGCTATTCCTTGCCCTTGATTGTTTTTATCTACACAAAGTGAGTAAAGTCGATAATAATTTTTTCTTTTTAACCAAAGAATATAAGCGATAATTTTTTTATCTTTTTCATATAGAAATAAATTATTATTTTTAATATGATAATAAAATGAACTCAAACTTAATCCAAAATCATCTTTTAAAAACACAGAGCTTTCCAAAGTGAAAAGCTCTTTACTATCTTTTAAAATAGCAGCTCGTATCATTATTTTTGATAGATAGTATATTTAGGTATAAGTTTATCAGGTCTATATGACATCTTTACTTTTTTTAAGTTTTCAAATCCCATATCATCACCAACATTGATATAAATACTTCCATAAATTTCTTTTAGATGTTTTGTAAACTCTCTAAAAATAAACTGAGCGCATCCTAGTACTTCAAAATCTGTTTTTTCTATAATAACACTTGATGTAGTGTCATTGATTTTTTCTCCAACAGTAAAACCTTTAATCTCATCATCAATATATAAAACCATACCAACTACATCTAAATTTTCATAATCATTAAGTAGTCTTTTAATGGCAAATCTTTCAAAATATATTCCATCTAAGAAAGTTTCAACTTCCTCTTTTGGCATATATAAAGTTCTATCTTTTACCCACTTATTAAAAAGTGCTGTGATTCCATCTTTATGTTTTTGGATATCTAAAATCTCAACTTTATAATTTAAATACACTTTTTTAAATTTATTGATTTCATGTCTTTTTGACTTATATGAATCCCCTTTTAGGTCAATTAAATCTTCCGATTCATAAATATAATCAACCAGTTTTTTTTCGATAACAAAATCTTTTAACATATCATATATTAAAGTACCCTCTTCTAAATAATCCACAAATCCCTCAAGAAGATTTTCATGCACATACTCTATTTTTGAATAGTTCTTGTTACTGTTATGAGTATTCATAATCTCAAAACATTTTAACATAGCTTCATAAGTATTGTTTTTTTCACCCAATGGTGGTAATAACATAGAAAGCTCACCAGAATTTAAAATAAATAAACAAAAAGTATCATTTACTATTGAATAAAAACCTGTTGCTGTTGAAAGCCAGATATAATTTCCGGCAAAAGTATAATCACTAATATCTACATTAATCACATTAAGGTATTTATCCATTTCATCTTTTGCTTTTAGATCAAAGTGTTTCAAAGTATAGTTACTAACAGTTAAAGTCGACATTTAAGACTCCTAATTATTTTTTCGAATTATACATCGTTTTTAAGAATTTGCGTCAAAAATGATAAAAGTTTTTTGTGAGTTTAGAAGGTGTTTTAAACCCCTTTATTTAAAGGGATTTTGAGGGTTAAAAATGATCCATAATATTCATTATAATTTCAAATAGAATCAAAAGAATAATAATCCATTCTAAAAATGATGAATATTTATGATTTTGCTCATG
>JBATTX010000216.1:0-1882 GCA_049670825.1 Arcobacteraceae bacterium
GGCAGAAGATATATTAACACTAAGTGGTGAAAAAATATATATATGTTCACAGTGGGGAACTAAAAACTTACTTCCTTTTATACATTATTCGGAAAAGCAATTAGGTTATTCTATAGTTACGAAGGAATTAAAAAACATTCCTTTACAATATCAAAAAATTGGACTATCTAATACTATAAAAAACATTATGCTTTATGGTGCTCCAGGTGTTGGAAAAACTCATAACTATAAAAAACTTATCACTATGATTGAAAATGGGGAAAATGAAAAAGATATTTTTCAAAGTATCTCTTTAAATGAAGAAGTGACAAATCAATATGATGACACTTTTGAAAATATAAAAGCTGATGAAAGAATTGAGTTTGTGACTTTTCATCAAAGCTATTCTTATGAAGATTTCATAGAAGGATTTCGTCCAAATGATAAAAGAGAGATAAAACTTGAAGATGGTATCTTTAAAAGATTTTGCATTAATGCAGAAATCAATTTATTAAAATCTTCTAATAATGAACAAGTTCTATTTATAGATGCAATTAATAGATTATTAAAAGATAAGATAGAAAATCAAGAAGATGTCAAAATTAATTTAAAAAGAAATAATAGTTATTATAATATTTATGATTATAATGATAAAACTATTTATTTTGAAAAACAAAATGGTGATAAATCTCATACACTATCAATTAAAACTCTAGAAAAAATGTATTATGAAGAGAATAATAATATCATTAATGGTGGACTTGCTCCTTATTATAATCCGCTATTATATGAATTATTAAAATACAAGAAAAAAACTAATTTGATAAAAGTACAACAAAAACACTTCTACATCGTAATAGATGAAATAAACAGAGGAAATATCTCTAAAATATTTGGAGAACTTATCACTTTAATAGAAGAGGATAAGAGAGACAGTTATGAAGTGACACTTCCTTACTCAAAAGAAAAGTTTAAAATACCATCAAATTTATATATTATAGCGACTATGAATAGTACTGATAAATCTATAGCAACTATAGATATAGCTTTACGAAGAAGATTTACATTTTTAAAGATGGAGCCAAATATTGAGTTAGTTCCAGAAATAGCAAAAGAGTTATTTTCTAATTTAAATAAATACATATCTGATAATCTTAATAAAGATTTTCAATTAGGTCATAGTTACTTTATGAAAATAGAAAGTGAAGAAGATTTAGAATTTGTAAAAGAGTATAAAATCAAACCCCTTTTAGAAGAGTAT
The DNA here is from genome assembly GCA_049670825.1 of Arcobacteraceae bacterium. Classification (GTDB taxonomy): domain Bacteria; phylum Campylobacterota; class Campylobacteria; order Campylobacterales; family Arcobacteraceae; genus JAIOSF01. Next base: position 1,241 of record JBATTX010000216.1, read on the forward strand.
TTTTATGCTGATGATAAAAAACTAGATGTAGCATTAGAGATGTTACAGTAAAATATAACAAAATGACATATTTTTTTACAAAATTAAAATTAAATGCTAACATTATAAAAAGCTATAATAAGGCAAAATAACTCAAATGAGGAACAATAGACTATAAAATGAACAAAATATTTAACTACATAAAACAAAACAAAGATACAAAGCTTTTAATAGTTGCAGATGAAAAGCAAGCGATGATTGCACGAGATTGTGCGAGTTATTTGGGGCTTGTTCCATTTGTATTGAGTGATTTAAGAGCTAACTTTGGAGATGATCTACTCTCATTTTCAGATGAGATAAAAGAGATGACAAGTACGCTTGAAACTTTTCATAAATATAGAAAACAAAATAAACTACTTATCTCACCTATACGAACTATTTCGTATCCACTCCCAAAAGCTGAATGTTTTGCTAATTTAACAATTGAGTTTGCAAGTACAATAAATATAAGTGAACTAAAAGAGAAGCTTTATAACTGGGGATACTATTTTGTAGATATTGTTACAGAGCAGGGTGAAGTATCGATTCGTGGGGATATTATCGATATTTTTCCACCAAAGGATGAGTTTGGATATAGAGTGTCATTATTTGATGATGAAGTGG